>JAMWDD010000007.1 GCA_023818885.1 Candidatus Omnitrophota bacterium
AACCTGGTATAATACCTATAGTTATAGCACCGCCGCCTGCTTTAAAACCTTTACAAACCGCTTCCATTGTTCCACTTAAACCGCCAGAAACAAGAATTTCAACCACTTTTGCCAATTTTTTGCCTAGATTTTGGGATAATTGCTCCACTTCTTTATTACAACACCTACCGCCTATGACACTCACGATTTTCTTCATTTGATTTATCCATAGTTGTAGGACACCCTTAAAGATGTCCTACCTTTGTTAATAAAAATTAATAGTATTTAAAAACGTGCGCCTGGGCCGACTCGAACGGCCACACATGGCTCCGGAGGCCATTGCGCTATCCATTGCGCTACAGGCGCGTTGCTCACGATAAGATCTCTCTAATCTGCGAAAGAACAAATTCTGGATTGTTTACTTTAAACTGCTGGATAGAAAAGCGTCTAAAATCCTTTGCCCCTTTTCTGGCCAAAATCTTCTGCATGTAATTTAGACAACGGTTATTCCCTGCGCCACTGCCATAGGTCGTAAATAAAACTATTTGTTTTCCTGCTAAACCAAAACATTTATCCAAAAATGTATTCATTGCCGGCGCCGGACCAAATGCCCAGACAGGTGTGCCTAAACAGAGCAAATCATATTGGCTTAAATCAAAATTTAGAGGGAGAATTTCTGCCCTTTCCTTTTTAAAGGCCCGGAGTGCCTGGGTAAAAAACTTATCCGATTCATCCTGCGCTTTTAATTCGGTAATTTCTACTTCGCCTTTTTGCTTTAGGTATTCAGCTAAAATCTTAGAAACCTTGCGCGTATTTCCACTGTAAGAGTAATAAATTACCAACGCCCTCATTGCTCCCCTCAACTTAAAATAAATTTAATTGCTTTTCCTCTTTAGGCGGATTTTTTTCACCAAATATCGAAATTATCCCATATTCTCCGTCGTAACCCGCCTTGATACTTACTTTTCCTTCGCGCATCCTTAAAACCCCTTCGGCGATGCGCGGAGAAAGTCCCTTTAATAAATCCTGACGCGATGCTTTCAACAAAACTTCAAATTCAGTGCCAAATCTTGCTACTATTGCGCGATATTCTCTTTCTACGGCTATACTGCCTTTACCCAACCCCTTTGCCTCGGCAATAATCTCATCCAAAGGGATTAAATTCTTAAAAGGAATGGCGTTAGGCGGCATGAAACCTTCGGGTCTATCGGCTAATTGCTCTAGGCGATGCATCACCCCTACGGTTAAAGGCCGGCCACATTTTGGGCATTTATTATTGCGCTCCCGGCTTTCCTTGGGTGAAAACCTGATACCACATAATCTATGGCCGTCAAAATGATATTTTCCTTCTTCAGGAAAAAATTCAATCGTGTATAAAAATCTTTTTTTGTCTTTGCTCTTTAAAACTTCTCTTATCGTCTTATAATCCATCTCGCAGTCAAAGACATTGGCTTCGCGACCAATTTTTTGCGGTGAATGAGAATCACTATTTGAGACCAGGGTAAATTTATCCAAAGCACTCAAACGCCAATTCATCGCCGGGTCGCTGGAAAGCCCGGTCTCCAAGGCAAATATTTTTGGTGTCTGCTTCTCAAAACAATCTTCAATTGTATCAAAACCCGACATTGAACCAAACAGTGAGAACCAAGGGGTCCAGATATGCCCGGGAACAACCATACAATTCTCATCAATATCAAAAATAATCCGGGCTAATTCTTGGGCATCCAGGCCAAGAATCGGCCTTCCGTCGCTGGCTAAATTGCCGTATCTAGATAAAATCGCATTTATTTTGTCTACCGTCTTAAAAGAAGGCGCAAAAATTATATTGTGGATACGATAGGTCCTTCCCTGTTTAGAATAGATGCTACTGATTTCCGTAGTTAAAATAAAATAAATATCGTCGTATTTAAATAAGCCATTGCCTATCTCCTCTAGATTATGCCGGAGTTCCTCCAGCCAGAGGTGATGCGTAAAATCACCACTCCCCATAAGCTGGATACCTTTTAACTTTGCCCATTCCGCAATATGCTTAACATCCATATCGCGGGAGGTAGCGCGTGAATATTTAGAATGGATATGGAAATCAGCAATAAATTCCATTTGATTATTGGGTTATCTCTTCCAGTGTTTTTTTCACATTTCCCCAATGGGTTCCCTGCCAGTAAATACGCTGGCATTTTGGACAGACAGTAAAATTACGCTGCGTCTTAAAAACATATTCCGGCACCTTATCTTTTATCTCTTCTTTTTCAATCTCTTCTAAGAGGGTGTTGCAGATTATGCAGCGACTAAACAGAATATCTTCGTCTAGTTTAAGTTGTAATTCTGCTAAAACCTGCTGGAGTTGCTCCTTTACACTGTCGCTTTTTATATTTAAGATTTTTACCCCCCGGCCTAAGGGTATTTTTTGATGGCGGGTCAAAATTATGCGCTCATCTTTTAAGGCCTCGACAATCAAGGTCCCCATATTTTCTTGGGTAAAATATACGCTATCATAACCTAAAATTCTTAGCCACTTGCTTAAACGGCCGAGTTCTTGGGTAAGAATAAACTTCATTTTGCGTAATAGGCGATGTTGCCCGCACAGATTGTGTATTCTACCCAGCCTTTAAACTTAGTGCCGACAAAAGCGCAATTTTTAGAACGGGAGATGATGTCTTCTTTTTTCAATACCCATTCTTTACATGGCTCAATAATGGCAATATCCGCATCGCTGCCCACAGAAAGCGTACCTTTATCAAGCCCTAAAATCCTTGCCGGATTAAGGGTGAATTTTTTAATTAAATCTGGCCAGTCCATCAGACCGCTGTGCACTAATGCCGTGGCACTGGCAGCAAACAGGGTTTCCAGACCAATGGTGCCAAATTCTGCTTTTTCAAATTCTACATCTTTTTCGCTCTCGGTGTGGGGCGCATGGTCAGAGGCAATGACATCAAGGGTGCCATCCTTTAGAGCATTTTTAATTGCCTCCAGGTCTTCCTTTCCTCTTAAAGGCGGATTTATCTTAAAATTGGTATTATAATCTAACAACGCCTCCTCCGTAAAAGTAAAGTAATGCGGGCAGGTCTCGGCAGTAACCTTCACCTTGCGTTTTTTTGCCTCGGCAATCAATTCTACGGATTCCTGACAACTGACATGTGCAATGTGGATGGAGGCATTGGCCTTCTTGGCTAAGGCAATATCTCTTCCTACTCTTTTATACTCTGATTCTCGGGATATGCCTCTTAATCCCAAACGGGTGGATATCGCACCTAGATTCATTACGCCATTCCCACTTAAACTCTTATCTTCGCAGTGAGAGATTACTACCATCTTATTTCGCTTCGCTTCCTTAAGGGCAGCAAGCATCAATCTTGCCGCATCTACTGATGCGCCGTCATCAGAAATTGCCACTACTCCTAATTTTTTAAGCGTGGAAATCTTGGTTAGTTCTTTGCCCATTCTTTCCCGTGTAATTGCGCCACAGATAAAGACATGAGATTGACTGGTCTTCTGAATAATTTCTTTAAGTAATTTTATACTCGCTGGTTTATCCATCACCGGTTGGGTGTTGGGCATGGCCAAGATACTGGTTACCCCTCCTTTTAAACCCGCTTTTGTACCGGAAGCCACGGTTTCTTTATCTTCTCTGCCCGGTTCTCTTAAATGCACGTGCATATCAATGATACCCGGTATCACCATCTTTCCCGCCGCATTAATTACTTCATCTGCCTGATGATTAATATTTTTGGCAACCCGACAGATGCGTCCACCCTCAATAAAAATGTCCATTATTTCATTAAGATTATTTGCCGGGTCAATAACTAAACCGCCTTTAATCAGTATCTTCATCTTTTCTTTCTTTTGTCTGAGAGACCAAATAAAGCACAGCCATTCTCACGGCAATACCATTGGTAACCTGCTCTAAGATTACCGAATTTAAACTATCCGCTACTTCACTGGATATCTCCACTCCCCGATTTATCGGACCCGGGTGCATCACAATGATATCTTTTTTCGCTTTCTCTAATCTTTCTTGGGTGATACCAAAGTGTTTAAAATAATCGATCTGCGAAGGAAATGCTTTTTGTTCATCGCGTTCAAATTGCATACGCAAGACATTAACCGCATCTGCATCTTTTAAGGCCTCTTCAATATCATAAGTAACTTTAACCGCCATCTCTTCAATTCCCGGCGGAATGAGCATCTTGGGCGCACACACGGTTACGCTTGCCCCCAACTTATTCAGGCCCCAGATATTAGAACGCGCCACGCGCGAATGGGCAATATCTCCCACAATACTCACCTTCAGGCCTTGGATATGACCGAATTTTTCTTTGAGGGTAAATATATCTAAGAGTGCCTGGGTAGGATGTTCATGCCAGCCATCTCCGGCATTGATCACGCTGATCTCCACATTGCGGGCTAAAATATTTGCGGCGCCAGAGGCGCTGTGCCGAATTACAATGATATCGGCTTTTAGGGCCTGGATGTTTCTGCCCGTATCAATGAGGGTTTCGCCTTTACGCACGCTTGACTCCTGAGCAGAAATATTGATTACATCCGCAGACAACCTCTTTGCCGCTACTTCAAAAGAGACGCGGGTACGCGTGGAGGGTTCGTAAAATAAATTGACTACTGTCTGTCCGCGCAGGGCAGGAACTTTTTTTATGCTGCGACGAGAAACCTCTTTAAAAGAAGCCGCCGTCTCTAAAATTAATTCAATTTCTTCTTTGCTTAAATATTCTAAACCCAAGAGGTCTTTTTTAGTCCAGTGCATTTAGGTTTTCCCCACAATCAAAACTTCATCTACCCCATCCACTTCTTCCAGATGCACATCTACCCTCTCATCTTTTGCCGTAGGAATATTTTTGCCGACGAAATCCGGCCGAATAGGGAGTTCGCGGTGACCGCGGTCAATAAGTACCGCCAACTGAATGACGCGGGGCCTACCCAAATCAATGAGTGCATCTAAGGCAGCGCGGATAGTCCTTCCGGTATACAAAACATCGTCAACCAAAACAACTATCTTATCATTTATATCAAAATCAATCTCGGTTTTATGTACCACGGGTTTGGCAGAAATCAGGGTTAAGTCATCACGGTATAAAGTAATGTCTAATATACCCACCGGCACACTTCTTGCCTCAATCTTCTCAATACATTTATTCAGCCGTTGGGCAAGAGATGCGCCGCGGTTGCGGATACCCACCAGACACAAATCTTGGGTGCCTTTATTTTTCTCCAGTACTTCATGGGCAAGACGCATCAAGGCGCGGCTGATTGCTTCTTTGTCTAATATCAAAACCCGGTCTTTCATACCAAAAAAAAATCCCAGCCCTTCTCCCTAAGGACTGGGTAAATGCTCACAAATAATTATAATCATCTTTTGCTCCTTAACTGCCTCACCGGGCAGTTTTAAAGGTATCTTTATTAGTATATCTGATTTAGCCAATGTGTCAAGTGGTTATTTTGTTTTTTGAAAAAACAATTACAAATTCACCGCGGGGCTTATGTTTTTTAAAATACTCCCAAATCTCCGCCACGCGACCGCGTTTTATCTCTTCAAAATGCTTGGTAAGTTCGCGGGCACAGACCATCTCGATATTGCCCATAACCGCAAGCATCTGCTCTAACAACCTGAAAATGCGATGGCAGGATTCATAAAGCACAATTGTGCGCTCCTCTTTGGCCAATTCTTTGAGCCGGGCAATCCGTCTTCCCGACTTAACCGGCAAGAATCCCTCAAAGCAAAAACGCTGGGTGGGCAGCCCTGAAAGGACGAGTGCGGCAATAAAGGCAGTAGGCCCGGGGATAAAAGTTAAGGGAATATCTTCTTCTATTGCCAAACGAATAAGATGGCCTCCTGGATCGCTTATTCCCGGCGTGCCGCTATCAGAAATCAAGGCAAGGGACCTGCCTTGTTTTAAGAAGTTAATTAATTCGGCTGCCTTCTTAATTTTATTGTAGGCATGGTAACTGGTAAGCGGCGTAGCAATCTGGTAATGTCTAAGTAAAATTTTACTGTGGCGGGTATCTTCTGCGGCAATGAGGTCTACTTTTTTTAAGGTCTCAATGGCGCGCAGGGTAATATCGCCAAGGTTGCCGATTGGAGTGCAAACTATGTATAACATTTGTCTTTATTCCACGGTTACGGATTTGGCCAAATTTCTGGGTTGGTCAACGTTACAACCGCGTTTTATGGCAACATAATAGGCCAATAACTGTAAGGGCAGGGCAATGAGTAAAGGAGAAAATAATTCCTCAACGCTGGGGATGCAAATTATTTCTTTTGCCTGACCCCGGACTTCTTCTTCTCCTTCTGTAGTGATAATAATAATTTTTCCCCGTCGGGCTTTTATCTCCTGGATATTAGAAATCATTTTCTGGCGTATGCGCGATTGGGGCGCAATACAGACCACTGCCCGGTATTCATCAATCAATGCAATCGGGCCGTGTTTCATCTCACCGGCAGCATAACCTTCCGCCGGAATATAAGAAATCTCTTTTAATTTTAATGCCCCCTCTAATGCCGAGGGATAATTTATGTTTCTGCCCAAATATAAAAATGAACCAAAATGCGCGTGCCGCTGGGCAATGCGACGGATCTGGTCTTTCTCTTTTAAAATTTTCTCTGCCAGTTGGGGTATTTTTTTCAGCGCATTTAGATACTTCTGCTGGGCCTCAACACACAAAACACTTCTTAATCTTCCCAGATAAAGCGCAAATAAACACAAGACCATAATCTGGGCAGTATATGCTTTAGTAGAAGCAACGCTAATTTCTGGTCCGGCATAAGTATATAAAACAACGTCAGATTCGCGGGTCAAACTTGAGCCCAGCACATTACAAATTGCTAAAATAAAAGCACCTTTATTCTTTGCTTCTCTTACCGCGGCAAGCGTATCCGCGGTTTCTCCTGATTGGCTGATGGCAATTACCAAGGTATCTTTATCCACTAAAGGATTACGGTAGCGAAATTCACTGGAAAGGTCTACAGCTACCGGTAGGCCTGCTAATTCCTCAAGAAGGTATTTTCCCACCAGGCCCGCATGGTAAGCCGTCCCGCAGGCAACAATACAAAGAGATTTTTTGGCAAGTATTTCTTCCCGCTTGGGCTCTAATTCCGCAAAAATTACCTCGCCATCTTTAATTTTCTGCCGCAGGAGACCCTCTAAAACTGGGGGTTGCTCATGAATTTCTTTAAGCATAAAGTGGCTAAATCCCTGTCTTTCTGCTTGTGAAACATCCCAGGTGATGTGTAAGGGTTTCCTTTTTACGGGTATCCCGGAGAAGGTAGTGATATCAATATTGTTTTGGGTTAACACCGCGATCTCTTCATCCTCCAAAAATATCATTTCTTTGGTTACATCTAACAATGCCGGTATATCCGAGGCCAACAAATTCTCGTTTTTACCCACGCCTACCACTAAGGGACTCCCCCAACGCACACCAATGAGTTTATCCGGCTCGCGGCAAGAAACAATCCCCAGTGCGAAAGAACCTTTTAGTTTTGTCAGGGCTTTGCGGGTGGCTTCTTTTAAAGATAAGTTTGTATGGTATTTTTCAATGAGATGGACAATTACCTCCGTATCGGTCTGGCTCCTAAATTTATGTCCTTCTTTTATAAGTTCATCCTTTAACTCGGCGTAATTTTCAATAATGCCGTTGTGGACAATAGCAATCTCTGCCTTGCAATCAAGGTGGGGATGGGCATTGAGTTTATTCGGTTCACCGTGCGTTGCCCAGCGGGTATGCGCAATGCCCAGGGTGCCGGTGAGTGGTTTTTTGTTTAACAATTTCTCTAATGTCCGAATTTTTCCCGGTAGTTTTCTTATAGAAAGGCGTTTTTTTCTCTCCAAAATCGTGGCCATGCCACTTGAATCATAGCCCCGATATTCCAAGCGCTTTAAACCATTCAATAATATGGTCGAGGCTTGTCTCTCCCCAATATAACCAATTATTCCACACATAGAAACATTAACTTTGTTTATAAAAAGATTTAACGACCCCAGCGGGATTTGAACCCGCGTCGAGAGCTTGAAAAGCTCTTGTCCTAGACCAGGCTAGACGATGGGGTCGGAAAATTTTCTAAAATATTTTTAAAATTATATCATAACTATAAACCATAAAACAATATTTACTTTTTGATGACGTCCTCAATCGCCTGCCGATAAGCCGATATTTTATCTCGGGGACCCTTAATATTAATATAGCAGGCCTTCTGGCCGTCTTCAGTGGATTTTAAAAAATTGCTTAGCGCGATGTAGCCATCATGAATATCTGTATAGGGAGCAATAAATAAATCGGCTGCGGCGATGACACTTATGCCGATGCTCCCAACGCATTCTTTAAGTGTCCGGGGAAACAAAACTCGCATCAGATGCCAGCAAAAAGGCGGTAGCAAAGCATAACTTTCCAGAAGTTTATAGGTTTCGCTGTGACGTTGCCGGGCTTCTCTTACTTGGCGCTCAAATTCACGGCAGAATTCAAAAAACCCCTTTTCTTCTTTAAAACGCTCAAAATAAATTGCGGGTTGGATGATGACCAATCCCAAGGTTCTTGGCTGCTTTTTGTAGGATAACAGATCAACCGGGAGAGTAAATTTTTTATCCTTAAACACAGGGTGAAGGCCTAGCTTCCAGACAAACAAGCGAAGAGGGGTTATCCGTATCTTATCGCGATACTTCTGCTTTAACACCTCGGCTGTTTCTATCAGGGGCTGAAAATTTACAAAATCACTCACACTATAAATTCCTTCTTTTGCATCATCTGTAGAACACAGTTGCGGTTCCAGCATGTTTCTATCTTTACAAGAAGGCAACTTTATGTCTTGGCTACCCCATTTCCTCTTCAAATCATCTAAAATTTCCTGCAGCGGCATACCGTCCACGGCGGCATGATGACATTGCAACCATAAATCTAATTCATTCTTATCCTGATTTTGTCGGCACACAATATTAAATACACCCCAGCCGGGATGTTTGTAACGGATAAAAGGGGGAGGCACAAAACGTAGACAAGCCAGTGGGGCGCGCATCGTTTCAAAATTAATAAAAACACTACTTAATATCCTTTGGACATAATCCTCTGCTTGCGTAAAAGATCGACCGGCGCACCTTTTAATCTGTCTATTTAATCTCTTTTTTAAAACGTGGGGCCTTTTTTTATCGCTGAGATTACGTGTTTCATTATACACAGTAATTATCTTCTGAATTATTCCTGCCTTTAACCTCTCATCAATATTTAAATCGGGTGTCTGTGTATCTAAATAGGGAATCAGTGATGCCAAACTACCATCTTCCTTAAACTCCGACCAAACAATGTCAAGTGGTTCTTTAGGAATTCGCTGGGTAGAAAAACTCGTCCATCTTAATTGATAGTGGATAATTGAATACGGCCGGAGAAATTCTCTCAATTCTCTGATCACCTGAGGGGGTGAGAAGAACTTAAGCCCCATCGCCACTAAGACAAACTTACATTGCTCGGTACGCAAATAAACGCTGGCGCAATGCCGCCATCCATCATCTCGGGGTCTCATCCCAAGGCTTTTTAAATATTGCAGACCCTTAAGAAGCCCAAATAAAAAAACGGTGGGGAGAGTCCAGCGGTTGACTAAACGCCGCATTCTGATCGGCTCACGCATGGTGAATATGCCGCTGTCTTTATACCAACGCAGTGTCTCTTTCAAACCATCCTTAAAATCAGGATAGCGCAAAGAAAAACCCGTATTTTTTAACTTCTGATTGCTAAAAGTACAAGAATCGGCGTAATAATCAATCACCTTTGCGGTTGCACCAGAAAAAAACTCAGCCACAAAAGGTAGATGCAGGAGAAGTTTAAATAGGCACTTCGGGAGAGAATATAAGGGGCCTTCTACTCCCATCACCTGACGTATCAGCGTAACTGCCTCTTTCTGTGTATAGGGATGGTCATCGCAAAGATTATAAATCTGACCAGTGGCTTCTTCTTTTTGCGCTAAGTAAATGGCCGCATTAATAACATCGTAGACGCAAATAAAATGAAGTTTGTTTTTTCCTCCGCTAGTGAGTAAAATTCTTCCTTGATAAACATTATCCAAGGCAATAAACCAACCGTATAAATTTCCTGGTCCATACACAATTACCGGACGGATAATCACGATCGGTAAGCCATAATCGCGATAATAACGCAGACTAAGTTTTTCCATCTCTATCTTTGACCACTCATACCAGTTACGCGACTGCTTGGGATAAGGCCCATCTTCCATTACACCGTCTTTTGCTTTATGGCTGGCTAAGACATAGGCGCTGCTACAGCAAACAATGCGTTTTATCTTACTATTTCTACATGTTTCCAGTAGCGCCTTCGTCCCCAAGACATTGCTTTGATACAATTCTTCTTTCTTTGCGTCGATGTTAAAAAGAGCGGCAAAATGAAAGACATAATCAGCACGGCAGATTTCTTCGGCATAGGACGACGGCTCTAAAAGATCGCCCCTCACAACCCTGATGCCGCTGGCAAGAAGTTCTCTTTCTTTGCCGTCATCGCGCGGGGTGCGCACCAGTGCTACAACCCGATTATCCCTAACCAATTCCTGCACCAATTGTCGGGCAATAAAACCGGTTGCGCCAGTGACAAAGATATTTTGATTCTTTAGCATTACCACCCCACCCCAAAACCATGCCGCCGACCAATGGCAGCTATCTCCTCCAATTTAGCCGGGTCAATATCGTCTCCTAAAGAATAATTTTCAAACCTGCCTTCAAAGGTAAGGAGCATGGTCTCAGCGATACAGCCATAGACAAGCCCCTTCGGTAGGCCTAAGGAAATGCCAAAATTAACTTCCGAAGGTAATTTTGCCAAACCACCTTTAAATAATTTAACATCCTTTCTTTCTTTAAATCTAACCTGGACATTCGCTGGTACGGCAATATCGCAGACAATCGCACCTGGCTTAAACTCATTAATGTCCAAAAGGGCCTCAGGAGCACTGGTGGTAGTAATTACGATATCTGCCTCTTTAATTGCTTTATGCGCATCCTGTTCAATCACTACTGCACGAGGATGAATTTCTCTGACAAGATTTTTTAACCTCTCTAACTTCTCTATATGCCGGGCACTCATAATTATCTTACTAACCCGTGGGCAAAGCCATTTTGTGCATAATGACCCGATGCTGCCTGTTGCACCGATGATGGCAACGTTTAATTGCTCCCAGGACAGGTTTCTTTCCTGGATGCACTCTGATATCCCTTCAAGCGCCAGCCAGGCAGTATAAGTGCTTCCGGTAGTCACCGCAATATCTAAATTCTTCGCCACGCTATATCCTTTATCTGGCACAATCGCGGTATAAGCGCCTAAACCCACAATCTTGGCTCCTAATCTTTCTGCAATTTTCGCCGCATTAATTATCTTTTTTAAGACAAAGTCAGGATTTAGCTGAAGTATTTGCTGGGGTAGAAGGTTACAGCCAATAATACAACCGGTGATTTCTTGACCCGTGGCTGAACGCACTGTGGAGATATCAGATAACTTATAGGCAGGAACATGCTTAAGGACCTCCTTTATTATGGGAGGCGGTAAAAACCGCAATAACTTATTGTAGGCATAAATATCCTCGAGAGAGCGGGGATGAACGATAAATCCGAATTTATCCATTTTGTGCCCTCTTTATCTCTTCAATCGCTTGGGCATCAATAAGTTTATTTCCCCAGTAGAAATCCGCAACACCAAACCCATGCCTTCTCCCCAATTCCCTGATTTCCTCTATTTTCTCCGGTAAAATTTGGCCATTAGTGGGACTAAAATTTTCATAGCGCTTCTCCAAGGCCAAAATAATCGCTTCGCAAAAACATCCGTAGAGGGTGGTGTTTACTGGCAGGCCGATATCTGCGGGCAAAGAAAGGGGAGTGGGTATCTTTGCCAGACCGCCGGAAAATATCAGGATATCCTTGCGGTAGGTGGCAGTATAGGAAATATTTTTCGGATAGCCCACATCGCAGACAATCGCACCTGGCTTAAACCAATCAATGTTAATAAAGGAGGCGCTGACATTTGCAGCGGCAATCACAATATCGGCAGTAGCTACCGCCGCGCGATTGTTCGGGATGGCAGTGATGCGGGCCTTGCGTCTTTTTTTTAATTCCGCCAAAAGCCGGGTATCTATCGGCCGGCGGTCAGTAATGGTTATCTCTCTTACTTTATCCACAAAGACCCTGGCACAGACCTTGCCTACATCACCACGGCTGCCAATGAGTGTTAATTTCGCCGTCGCCAAATCCAGATTTAAAAGTTCAGCAGCCCGCCTTACCCCATCAATAACCATGGCCGCAGTAAAGGTGTTACCGGTGGTAACTGCCACATCTACATCTTCTGCCACATCATGACCGATGCGCTGGGAAATAATGGAACTAAATCCGCCCAGGGCCACAATCCCTACGCCGTTTTTTTCTGCCATCTGGCAGGCCCGGACTACTTTTGAAAATAAAGCCCAGGGGTCCTTTTCCAACATATCCGGAATGAGTGTTGCCACAATCAAACAGCCATTTGTTGATTCGCCGCTCTGAGATTTAAAATCTCGGATATCACATAGTTTAAATGAGGGGGTAGCACTAAAAAGCTTACCTAAGAATTCCCGCGAGGGCACCTTAAAATCGGGTTTCAGTTCGCTAAAAAATCTTACCAGGTGATTAAAATTATAAGGATGGCCGATGAGCCCAAAGCCAGCGATTTTTTTAATATCGCCTTTTTTATAACTGGCATACCTTATGGAAATAAGGCGGCGTTCAATGCCCTCTAATATGGCTTCAAAATTGCGTGTAAGTAATTTCTTTATGTGCGCCTCAGCAAAGGCCTCTATTGCCGGAATGCCGGTTTTTAGACAAACACTCACTGTCACCTCTGTCCCTTCGGGATGGGGTTGAATTTTCCACTCGCCCCGGAATTCTGCCAGGTCTCCTTCAATGGCTTTAAAATAAATTATGCCTTGCTTAAGCATCAGGATATCCTCCTCTATCCAAGAGATAGGAATTTTTTCCACTTCCAGGCGCCATCTTGTTCTTACCACGTGGCGCTGCTTCTGAACTACAGAGACCTCTCTGACGCAAGGCACATACTGGGGGAATTTATCTGGTTGGGTAATCAGGCGCAGGACCTTCCAGACAGGAGCAGGAATTACTTTAACCAATCTTGTCTCCACCAAAGGGCTATCCAGCATCTATCAATTCCTGAACAATACTCCTTAACTTTAAGGTCACCGTTTGGAGATAGACATCATCAACCTTTTCCTCGAATTGTTTAGGAACATATACGGGCTTGCCAATCTTTATTTTTATTGAGGCGCGCCGGGGAAATCGCGCTCCTAAAGGCAGGGCCTTATAAGTGCCGAGGATAGCAGCGGGGACAATCGGTCTTCCACTCTTATAGGCTAAAAGGCTGGCTCCGGTTCTGAACTCTTTGAGTTTACCATCGGCCGAAATACCGCCTTCGGGAAACAAGCCCACAATCTCATTCTTCTCTAAAAGCTGTAGGGCCTTGTCTGAGGCACCACCCGTCGGTATACCGCTTTTGGTTAGGGATAAAAGCCATCTAATCCAGAAGATGTCGTAGAGAAAGCGCGCTGCCACCACATACGTCCTCTTGGGCAGGGCAACCATATAAGCCGGGACATCTAAAAAACTGACATGGTTGGAGATAATGATAAAATTGGTAGGAGGTAGATTCTGAAGTCCTTCGACTTGCAAGTTAAAGAATGTCTTAAAGATCAACATACAGAATAACTTGATTAACCAATATATCAAATACGCCATTATCACAGAGGATCTTCACTCATTAGCGTCAATCTTCTTTAGTTACTACCTTGGCAATCGCACTTACGGTATCGCCTTTCTCTAAACTAATTAAACGCACGCCCTGGGTATTGCGGCCAGTAGAACGGATATCTTTAACCGGACAACGCACGACCATCCCCTTCTGGGTAATTGCCATAATCTCGTCATCATCATTCACTACTTCAATACTCACTACCTCGCCATTTTTTGCGGTAACCTTAAGATTTATAATGCCTTTTCCACCGCGCGCTTGCAGACGATACTCCTCAAAACTGGAGCGTTTGGCAAAACCTCCGCGCGTTACTGTAAGTAAAGTCAGGTCTTTGCGCTTATCAATCTCCGGCACAAAAACCTCCATCCCAATCACCTCATCTGTTTTGCCGAGACGAAAACCAATTACGCCCTTGGCAGCCCTGCCCATCTGGCGAATCTCTTCCTCTTTAAATCTGATGGATTTGCCTGCGCGACTCGCTAAAAGGATGTGGTGCTTGCCATCAGAAATCTCGGCATCCACCAAGGTATCATCTTTATTTAAGGTAATGGCGATGACCCCGGCCTTGCGAGGGTTGCTGAATTCTGACAGCCGCGTCTTTTTAATTATGCCGGTCCGTGTACACATAATCAGATACTTATCTTCGCTAAATTCTTTTACCGAAACTACTGAAGAGATGGTTTCCTCTGCCGCCAAAGATAATAGATTGACAATCGCCTTTCCTTTCGCTGCCCTGCCGGCCTCAGGAATTTCATAGACCTTCAACCAATAAACCTTTCCCTTGTTGGTAAAAATCAAGAGGTAATCTTTGGTAGAGGCGATAAAGAGGTGTTTTACGAAATCTTCTTCCCGCGTCTCCATCGCTGTGATGCCCTTTCCGCCGCGCTTTTGTTTACGGTAACTACTTACAGAGAGCCGCTTAATATAACCGGCATTGGAGATGGTAATGACCATATCTTCTTCAGCAATCAGGTCTTCAATCTCAATCTCTTCTACCTCTGCCACGATCTCAGTACGGCGTTCATCCCCGTATTTCTTTTTTAACTCCTGGCACTCTTCTTTAATAATTGCCTCAATCTTTTTCTCGCTGGCTAATATAGATTTATAGAACTCTATCTTCTTAATCAAATCCAAATACTCTGCCTCCAGTTTATCGCGCTCCAGGGCAGTCAAGCGCTGTAATTGCATCTCCAAGATCGCCTGGGCCTGTTCTGCGGACAAATCAAATTCTTTGATGAGGGCTATCTTTGCCTGAGGTGTATCTTTTGCGCTCCGGATGGTCTTGATAATCTTGTCTAAGAATTTTAGGGCGATTTTTAAGCCCTCTAAAATATGTGCTCGCTTCTGCGCACGGTCTAATTCAAAGCGTGTCCGGCGCCGGATAATTTCTTTACGATGCTGAATATAATAATCTAGGAGTTGTTTCAGATTTAAGAGCCGAGGCCTGCCTTCTACCAGGGCAAGAAAGATCACGCCAAAGGTGGTCTCCAATTGCGTATGTTTGTATAATTGATTTAAGACAATCTGCGGTTCAGCATCGCGCTTTAACTCAATGACGATCCGGATACCTTCCTTGTCAGATTCATCGCGGATATCCGAAATTCCCTCCATCTTTTTATCTTCCACCAAAGCCGCGATGGATTCAATCAAGGCTGCCTTGTTTACCTGATAAGGGATTTCGGTAATGATAATCAAATCCTTACCACCTTTTTGGCGTTCAATATTTGCGCGACTGCGTAAGACAAGCTTTCCCTTACCAGTGCTATAGGCCTCTTTTATCCCTGTCCGACCACAGATTAAGCCAGCCGTCGGAAAATCCGGACCCTTTATATAGCGCATCAGGTCTTTGATTTCGGCCTCAGGATTATCCAAGAGATAAATCACTCCTTCTAATACCTCGCTGAGGTTATGGGGAGGTATATTCGTGGCCATACCTACAGCAATGCCGGAAGAACCATTGACTAAGAGATTGGGTAGTTTCGCCGGCAGGATCTTTGGTTCAAGCAGGGAACTGTCAAAATTGGGCATGAAATCAACGGTGTCTTTGTCAATATCCGCTAACATCTCATTGGCAATCGGCGCTAAACGCGCCTCGGTATACCTCATGGCGGCAGGGGCATCGCCATCCACAGAACCAAAATTTCCCTGACCATCTACCAGTGGATAGTGTAAAGAAAAATCCTGCACCATTCTCACCAAGGTATCATAAACCGCCACATCGCCGTGGGGATGGTATTTTCCCAGAACCTCACCGACGATCCTGGCGGATTTTTTGTAGGGCTTGGTATGGTCAAGATTAAGTTCGTGCATCGCATAGAGTATCCGGCGATGCACCGGCTTTAAGCCATCGCGCACATCGGGTAAAGCCCTGCCCACAATCACGCTCATGGAATAATTTAGGTAAGCAGTCTTTACCTCGTCTTCAATATAAACTGGAATGACCCTTTCTTTTTGTGTGTCCATATTTTATATATCCAGATTTTTTACTTCATGGCTGTGTTCTTCAATGAATTCCCGGCGGGGTTCTACCTGGTCACCCATCAGAATGGTAAAGGTTTTATCCGCCTCCACTGCATCTTCCAAAGATACCTGAAGAAGGGTGCGCCGGCCGGGGTCCATGGTCGTCTCCCACAATTGTTCGGGATTCATCTCGCCCAGACCTTTGTAACGCTGGATATTGATGCCCTTTTTTGCCAAGGCCTTAATAAATTGCAGAATCTCTCTTAAAGAACAAAAGTCAAAGTGTTCTTTTGCACTGCTTAAGCGATAGGCGGGCTTTATCTTCTCGTCCTTGCCAGACTTGGTAATTTCTTCCGCAAGCACTTCATAACTAGAGATATCCAGGCCTAATTTTTCCAGACGCCGCACAATCTCTTCAATATCCTTTGCTTCGTAGATCTCAATTACATCGGATTTCGCCTTATCTTCTTCACCCAGCACATTACTCAATTCATCGTCTGAATAATAAAAGTGGGCAGTTTGTTCCACTTTGACCATATAAATAGGTAATTTTTTGGTCTTAGGATGTTCTAAAAGCATATATTTTGCCAATTTTACTCCACGTTTTCCTAAAGCATAGTTAAAGTGTTCTAATTGTAAAAGGAGGTCTAAAATCTCCTTAAACTGGGCCTCGCTATATTCTTTCTTGTCTTTCAGACGAATAAGAGCAAAACCCTCCCTCCCCAATTCTAACAGGAGACTGTCCATCTGCTCTTCGGTTTGAATGTATTCTTCTTTTGTGCCTCTTTTTATGCGATAAAGAGGTGGCTGGGCAATGTAAACATAGCCATCTTGAATTAACTGAGGCATCTGACGGTAAAAAAAAGTTAATAAAAGCGTGCGGATATGCGAACCATCCACATCAGCATCTGCCATAAGAATGATTTTATGATATCTTAATTTAGAAATATCAAATTCTTCTTGGATCCCTGTTCCCAGGGCAGTAATAATCGTGCGGATTTCCTCATTGCTTAAGACCTTATCCGGTGCTGCCTTTTCCACGTTTAAGATTTTCCCTTTGATGGGCAGGATGGCCTGAAATTGCCGGTCGCGTCCTTGTTTAGCACTCCCGCCAGCAGAATCGCCTTCTACAATGTATAATTCGCATAAAGCCGGGTCGCGTTCAGAACAATCCGCCAATTTACCAGGTAGACCTGCGCCCTCTAAGGCGCCTTTGCGCCGGGTCAGCTCCCGCGCCTTGCGTGCTGCCTCTCTTGCCCGGGAAGCCAAAATCACCTTATCCACAATTTTATTAGCAATAGTGGGATTTTCCTCAAAGAAATTGGTAAGTGCCTCAAAAGAAAAGGACGCAACCAGTCCTTCCATCTCAGAATTGCCCAATTTGGTCTTGGTCTGACCCTCAAACTGGGGATTAGGCAGTTTTACGCTAATGACCGCGGTGAGGCCCTCGCGCACATCTTCACCCGTAAGCGAGATACCCTCTTTTAAAAGATTCTTATTTTTGGCGTATTGATTTATCACGCGGGTTAAGGCGGTTTTAAAACCTGTAAGGTGAGTGCCGCCCTCCACAGTATTGATATTGTTGGCAAAAGAAAACATTGTCTCGGTATAGCCGTCATTGTATTGAAGTGCACCTTCTAGCACCACATTGTCTTTTTCTTTTTCAAAATAGATTACTTTATGATGCAAAGGGGTCTTGTTTTTATTAAGATACTCCACAAATTGCACAATCCCGCCCTTAAATTCAAATAAAGATTCCTTATCGGTGCGCTCATCGATTAATTTAATCTTTAAACCTTTGTTCAAAAAGGCCAGTTCTCTTAAACGCTGAGAAAGAATATCGTAAGAAAAATCGATTGACTTAAAAATACTGCGGTCAGGCTTAAAGGTTATTTTTGTTCCGGTGGAGGTGGTCTTACCGATCACCGTCAATTTGGAAGCGGTCTTTCCAAACTCATAGCGCTGATGGTAAATCTTGCCATCCCTTTTTACCTCAGCATCCAGCCATTCAGACAAGGCATTTACCACACTTACTCCCACGCCATGTAAGCCGCCGGCTACTTTATAGACGCGGTGGTCGAATTTTCCGCCGGCATGCAGGGTAGTTAAAACTACTTCCAAGGCGGGTTTTTTCTCGGTCTTATGCATATCCACAGGTATACCCCGACCATCATCAATGACACTTACGCTATTATCTGGATGAATTGCTACTTCAATATTTTTACAATAACCACCCAACGCCTCATCAACGGAGTTATCCACCACTTCATAGACCATATGATGCAGACCCCGCGTGGAGGTATCGCCAATGTACATCGCCGGCCGCCGCCGCACCGCCTCTACACCTTCTAATACCTGAATGGTAGTGGCGTCGTAGGCCTTGTCTTTAACCGGTGTGGTTAAACCGGCCTTTGGTTCTTGCTTTTTCTGTCTCAATCTATCTCTCCAATTCGCATCCGAATATCTTTTAAACCTAACTTCTCAACCAATTCCTTCTTTTTAAAATTCAGCAGGTATAACCAAACCGAGGAATCAACATTCAGCGTCATTACCCGCTGCCTTAAGTGGCAAAACTTTATGTGCCTTAACTCCTCTTTAGTCAGATATTTTCTAAGCTGGCTTTCCGGATGTTTTTTCTTTTTTACTTTTAAATCCTGGATTATTTTATCCAGTGTTTTCTTTATGTGCTCCATGGCTAACTTAAGCGCATGGGGAGAACTATATAAATGTAATTTTCTTTGCGAATAACTGCGGGTTTCTCTGCCTCAGTTATCTCAAAATTAATCACCTCATCTTCTAGGTTTTTTAAGACATCGATAAGATATGCCGGATTAAAACCCATAACCAGTTCTTTACCGGTATATTCTGCGTTTAACTCTTCGCGGGATTCTCCCACATCTGGGGTGGATTTAGAAATTACGCTGCGATTTTTAAAAAATTCCAACTTCACCGCTTGAAAATCCGGAGTAGTAAGGATGCTTGCCCGACGTAGTGCCTGCAAAAACGCCTCGCGGTCAATTCGCATCTTATTGTCCGCAGCAACAGGGATGACTGCCTGATAATCGGGAAAATCGCCTTCTAAAAGCCGAGAGACAATAGTTATCTTATCTAACTCAAACATAATTTGATTTTGGCCCAAGATTAAAACCATTTCGCCTTCCTCATTTAAATTTCTTACTAACTCCTGCACGGTTTTACTTGGGATAATCACTGCAATATCCCGAGATAAAACACTGGGCAATTTCTTCTTTGCGATGGCTAAGCGCCGGCCATCAGTAGCCACTAAAGACAATTGGTCCTGGCTAATCTTAAATAAAATTCCATTTAAGATGTAACGTGTTTCATCAGTAGAGACCGCAAAAGAAACTAAATTAAACATTTTTTTTAAACCTTCTTTTGCAAGTTTTAAAACTTCCCTGTCTTTAAACTCTGGAATTTTTGGAAATTCTTCTTTGGGTAAACCCATCAGTTTAAACTGGCAATTTTTTGTTTCTATAATCGTTAGATTGTTTTTTTTGACAGTAATATTTATTTCTTGTTCGGGGAGTTCTTTAATTATGTCACTAAATTTTTTGGCTGGTATGACTACACCACCATTTTCCTGGATATTCACAGGTAATGCACAACTTATACCTAAGTTTAAATCTGTGGCAGTTAATTTTAAATCTTTGTTTTCAGTTGCCATTAAGATATTGGAAAGTATGGGTAAAGTAGACCTTATATCTACTGCATTTTGAATAACATTTATTCCTTTTATAAGGTCTTCTTTCAAAACTTTAATACGCATCTTGCCTCCTACTTCTATTATTAATTTATTTTATAACTCTTAAAGTTGTAGGATAAACTATTTTAATCTGAAAATTGTGAATAAAGATTTAACCTTATTATTTAATATAAGTTGCAACATATCTTATTGTGAATAACCTCTAAAATTACCCTTTAATAACCTTTATAATCTTATTAATCCTTTCTTTTAAAACTAAATTATTTTCTAATTCCTTTTTAATTTTTTTATAACTATAAAGAATAGTGGTATGGTCTTTACCTCCAAAAAATTTCCCAATTTCTGGAAGAGATAGTTCTGTTAATTCACGGCTTAAATACATGGCAATTTGTCGGGGTAATACCAAATTTTTACTCCGTTTTTTATTTTTTAAGTCTTGAGGAGATATGCGGTATTCCCAAGCAACTACTTTTTGGATTGAATCCACAGTTATGACCTGAGGAGGTTTAACAATTAAATCTTTTAAAACATCCTTAGCTAAATCCAAGGTTATAGGTTTTTCTTCTAAAAACCCATAAGCAATAACCCGAATCAGTGCCCCTTCTAACTCTCGGATGTTTGTCTTTATTAATTCCGCAAGAAAAAAGATAACCTCGTTAGGAATTTTTACTGGTTCATGTTCAATCTTTTTTTTTAAAATGGCAACCCGTGTTTCAAAATCAGGTGGTTGGATATCTACAACCAGGCCCCAGGCAAAACGCGAGACCAGACGCTCTTGGAGATTAGGGATTTCTTTGGGGGGTCGGTCAGAGGAGATGATGATTTGTTTATGGGCATCATAAAGTGCATTAAAGGTGTGGAAAAATTCTTCTTGGGTAGATTCTTTTCCCGCAATAAAGTGGATATCATCTAAAACCAGCATATCTAGATTACGATAGCGATTACGGAATTGGGTCGTTGAGCGATGTTGGATGGCGTTAATTAATTCATTGGTAAAGCATTCTGTCGGCAGATATGTGATTCTTACATTGGGTGAATGCGCCTTAATATAATGGCAGATGGCTTGTAAAAGATGGGTTTTGCCTAGTCCCGCCCCACCGTAGATAAAGAAGGGATTGTAACTTTTAGCCGGCGAGCGGGCAATAGAAACTGAGGCAGCGTGGGCCATATTATTAGATGGACCGACTACAAAATTTTCAAATGTGTAGCGGGGATTTAATCTTAAACTATCTTGGCCTTGTTGTCCGACGCGGGTTTTAAAGACCTCAATTTTTTGCTGTTCTTCTTTGGCTAAAAGGTCTGGGTTGATGCTAAATTCTATGGAGAGAGTTTGCTGGCCGATGTCTTTCAGTGTTTCGGTAATGAGATGGAGATAATGCCGGATGACCCAATCCTTGAAAAATTCATTGGGTGCTTCTAAAATCAAACCGCCGGTATTCTTATTCTCCTGGCACCTTAAGGGCTCCAACCAGGTTTGGAAGGCAATTGTACCAATGCGGTCTTTTATTTTTTCTTTGACTCTCTCCCAGAGTTCATGACTGCGCATCTTTTACCTGTTTTAATATTCACAGTTTATTCACACTTGTGAATGAAATATTTTTAAAAATTTTTTTAGAGTTTTTATTATAGCAGATAAAATTTCTTTTGCAAGTAAATTATTAAAAGGTGAGATTTGCCTTGACTTGAGGATTGCTTGTGTTATAATTATCAGCGCGATGAAAAAAACACTTAAAACACCGACGAGAATAAAGGGAAAACGCCGGCATGGTTTTCGTTGTCGCATGCGCAGCCGCGGGGGAAGAATGGTTTTAAAGCGACGCCGGCAAAAAGGCCGCCAGAGACTTTCGCGGTGAACTACATAACTAAATTCTGCGTGTTTTTTATAAATTTTTATCAGCAAACGATTCGATCTTATCAAATTTTTGCCTGTCGTTTTTATCCCAGTTGTTCGGAGTATGCAAAAGAGGCGCTTTTGCGTTATGGTCTGATAAAAGGAATGTTAAAAGCCCTCACAAGGTTATTGCATTGCCATCCCTTTTCACATAAATCCGGCGCTGACCCTTTAAGATAATGGAAAAAAGAGTTTTATTCGCCACCCTGCTTTCTATCTTGGTTTTAGTAATTTGGTCAGTCCTTTTTCGGCCGCAGCAAGAGATTGTTTTACAACCCCTTGAAAATAAAACACTTACATCTAGAAATGCCACCTCGCTCTCTCCTTTTGCTTCTGCCACCACTGAAGAGATAGACCGCGGTCATTATAAAGTAAAATTTGCTCCCCATTTGGGAGGGATAAAAGAGGTAATTTTTCCTGATTACCACGATTACGTCTTTTGTCTTGAAGGCCTTTACTTTCCTGACCTTCCTTCTTCTTTTATAAAACAGGATGGTTTCGGTCAAGAAAAGACCTTTGTTTATAATGATTCCCAGAAAAGAATTATCCAGACCTATAATTTCTCTAACTCTAAGTATACCATAGAGTTAACAATTAGAATTCAAAACCAGGGGGATGAGGAATTAAAACTCAATCTTCCTTTTATTCTGGCGCGCATATATCGCGCCACAGGTCAAGCCAGCCGGTTTCAATTTCAAGAAGGGTTCTTTTTTACCAAAGACATTTTGCGCCTTTCGCCCTGGAAAAATACTGTTTCTGCCGGACCAGTGAAATATTTGGGTTTTCGTGAGACCTATTTTTGTGCACTCCTCCAACCCTTAAATTCCTCTGGTCAAGGGTTTATTAAAATGGTGGATGCTCAGCAGAGTATTTTAGGCTGGGAATTAAATACGCAAGTCCCTGCAAATAAAGAGGTTATGGTAAAATTTTTGGTTTATCTCGGCCCGCAGGAACCAAAATTTTTGCAGACTGCTGACCCTGCCTGGCCAGTAATTGTGCATTATGGCTTCTTTGACCCCATCTCCAAAACCTTACTGGCATTATTAAGATTCTTTCACCACCTCGTGCGCAATTGGGGCTTAGCCATCATAGTTTTAAGTTTATTTATCTACACCATTCTCTTTCCATTAAGTTTAAAACAAATCCAGGCGATGAAAGAAATGCAGCTCCTCCAACCAAAGATTGAGGAATTGAGAAAAATCTATAAGGATAATCCCCAAAAATTAAATAAGGAAATTATGGAACTTTACCGCGTACATAAGGTCAATCCCTTTGGGGGGTGCCTACCCTTATTGCTGCAAATCCCGATTTTCTTTGCGCTTTATCAGGCCTTGATGCGCTCTTTGGAGTTAAAAGGTGCTAAGTTTTTGTGGATAAAAGACTTAAGTAAGCCAGACCAGTTGTTTACCCTGCCTTGGCAATTGCCGATTATTGGTCAGGAAATCAATATTTTGCCGCTTTTGATGTGCATGATAATGTTTTTGCAACAGAAACTTACCTCCAAAACTACCGTTTCTGCTGAGCAGCAAAAGATGATGTCAATCCTTTTTCCGCTTTTGTTTGGTTTAATTTTTTACCATATGCCAGCGGGCTTAGTTTTATATTGGTTCCTCAACAGCACTTTAATGTTTTTTTATCAATTAAAAATTAGCAAATAAGATGTCGGAAGTGAAAAAGGGATTTTGGATTGAAGTTGAGGATAAGACTGTGGCAGAAGCAATAAAAAAGGCCCTGAAGCAACTTAAAACGTCGCGTAAAGAGGTAAAGATTGAGATTCTCAGCGAAGAAGAAAAGGGTTTATTTGGGATGCCCGGAGCCAAGCCAGCAAGAGTAAGAGTAACAAAATTAAAAGAAACATAAATTTTACTTGACAAAATTAAGTTTATATAAATAATATAAAATAAAAGTAAATGAAAAATGTTCCTCGAGGAACATTTTTAAGGATGGGCAATGGGAAAGATTATTGCCATTTGTAACCAAAAAGGTGGTACAGGCAAGACCACAACTGCGATTAATTTAGGCGCAAGTTTGGCTTTATTAAATAAGCGGATTTTATTGGTTGATTTAGACCCCCAGGCCAATGCTACGAGCGGCTTAGGATTGGACAAATATAAAATAGAAAAAAGCACTTATGATGTGCTTTTAGACCAGATGCCAATAGCTGAGGTCATTGTGGATACGGCCATACCAGGATTAAAATTAGCCGCGGCCAATCTTGATTTAACCGGCGCAGAAGTAGAATTAGTGGGTGTTTTGGGCAGAGAACACCGCTTAAAAAAAGCCCTGCAAGCAGAACAAAATAATTTTGATTTTCTTCTCATTGATTCACCACCTTCTTTAGGTTTATTAACCATTAATGGCCTTTGCGCCGCAGATTCAGTACTCATACCGGTACAATGTGAATATTATGCTTTAGAAGGATTGACGCAACTCATTAATACAATTGAACTTGTGAGAAATAATCTCAACCCCCAACTTGCTATTGAAGGGGTGGTGCTTACCATGGCGG
>JAMWDD010000082.1 GCA_023818885.1 Candidatus Omnitrophota bacterium
TCTTACCGGCGGATTGAATAATAACTTCACGCTCGGCGGCTTAAATCTCGCCTTCGTGCTAAAATACCAAAATAATCAGTTTTTTGCCGAAGGCACAAGCGGGATATCCTTAGGTAGTTATAATTTTAGTAATGCACGCTTTAAGATTTCTTCATCTGGAACGCCTACTTTAGAAGGGACGCTTACCCAGCCCTTTAACATTGGAGGGTTATTATCTAACTTTACCTTAAAATATCAAAATAACGCCTTATTTGCTGAAGGAGCCAGCAGTATCTCCTTAGGTGCTTACTCTTTCAGTTCTGCTAAATTTAAGATTTCTTCATCCGGTGCTGTATCCTTAGAGGGCGGGATTACTAATAACTTTATTATCAGTGGCATCAATACCGCCTTCACTTTAAAATACGAAAATAATGAATTATTTGCCGAAAGCGCCTTAGGTATATCTTTGGGCAATTATAATTTCCCTCAGGCAAGATTTAAGATCTCTTCTTCCGGCGCAGTCAGTCTTTTAGGAAACCTGACTAATGCCTTTTCGATTGCCGGCCTTAATCCCATTCAATTTAATTTAAAATACGAAAATGGTATCTTATATGCCATTGCGGCCTCTGGGATAAATCTGGGTAATTATGGCTTTGATGCAGCAAGAATAAAGATTGCTTCCCATGGCGATATCGTTCTTACCGGCGGATTGAATAATAACTTCACGCTCGGCGGCTTAAATCTCGCCTTCGTGCTAAAATACCAAAATAATCAGTTTTTTGCCGAAGGCACAAGCGGGATATCCTTAGGTAGTTATAATTTTCCTGAGGCTAAATTTAGAATATCCTCTGTCGGTCTGGTAAGTTTAGTGGGTAATCTGGTCAATAATTTTTCTCTGCCGGGTATTTCTTCTTTACTCCCTTTTACTCTTACATATAACAACGGCGTAATCAGGGCTACTGGTTCCCGCGTTGTTTCGTTGGGTAATTATTCTTTTAATGCCAGTTTTAGCATTGATAGTAATGGTAATGTTACCGTATCTGGTTCTAATACCTTTAATATTTCTGGGAGAAGCATTGGTTTTAATTTGCATTACGCTAATGGGGTATTCTCCGCCGTCGGCAATACTAATATTGCGGTGGCAGGAGTTAATTTTTCTAATGCTACTGTTACCATATCAAGTAATGGAACGCTAGACGCCAGCGGCACTGCTTCTTATACCTATGCTTATGCCTGTCCGACTTGGGAGAATCCTTTACAAACCTGTAATAATACGGTAACTGCTACTTTGCATTATTCAAGTTTACAGGGTTTTTATTTTACCTATTAGACTGCCAAAGAGAGGATTTTTATGAGGAGAAGCATATTTTTTATTTTGTTACTCTTAAGTATACTTATGGTCTATAATTGGGGTTGGTCAGCAGAGATACAGATAGGCGGCACGCAATTTGAAGGCAAAGTTGTGGTATACGACGATGGTAGGGTAGAGACAAATTTTGCAGATAAAGAAGTTGAGGTGGAAGGCGAAGGCAGAAAACGCGTGAAGGTAAAATTTGTAGAGGGTAGATTTGTGGTGGTAGATTTTGTGACGAATGAAGAAATGGCGCTTAATAAAGAAGGAAAATTTATAAAAAAATCCCGCCTTGGGCTACTTCAGCTTGGCCAACAAACAGGAGAGGCTACGACCGGGGCGTCATCTACGCCGAATGCATCTCAGAAACCCAGTGAAGAAAAATTATCAGAAACTATAGATATTTCTATTTTTGAGGTTGCCTTATTAGGCGGAATCTTTGTTAATCGACAGACAAATATAGAGGTGACTATTTTCAATGATTCAGAGCAGAAATTGGATAATTGCTTGCTTGCTATCGAGATAGAGGATGGATTTAGAGAAAAAAGAACAGTTAGTTTAAAACCCAGAGAAAGACAAAAACAAATATTTAGATGGATTCCTCACCAAGAAGGAAGATTGCGGCTTACTGCCGTACTTAGGGCACCTCAAGACATTCAAGAGAAAAATACCAGAAATAATGAAAAGACAACCTTTCTTCAGGTATTATCTAAACCTAAAGAGGAGTTTTCTCCACGACAAGAGGAACCCAGCCGTCAAGAAAGGGCTCCTGTCCCGGAAAGAGGTTTGGGGTCAACAGGTACTTCCAATACAGATGATAATATTAGGAGGAGATAGAGAAATTTTTTGACTAGTCAGGTTTTCTGGACAAAGTCCTTAAGATAAAAAGGAGAGGTCGTTTTTAAGTTTTAAAAGAGGAAGAGGAGGTTTTGTACAATGGGAGAGAGGAAAATATCGCTTAAGCCGATTTTAGCTTTCTTTCTTTTCTCAGCGCCTTTTATTTTTCAGGGACCTTGTTTTGCCGAAGGGACGAGTGGTTTCACGGATTACTTTACCTTTACTCAGGTAACCGCGGAGGGTCCGACAGAGCCCAGTAGACACAGTACCCTTGGCGGTTCTCTTGGGTTAGGTAGTTGGGCCAGTGATTTAGGAATGAGCGAAATAGGCATAAGGGGAGCGCTAGATACTTTCTGGGCGATGTCCTCCGGAGGCAATCAGAGAACTGATATCAAAATGAAGGTGCATTGGAACTTTGATAAAAATATACTCAACGAAATCAATGAAGACATCGGGGCCTACGGAAGTTATGTGACCAATACCTTTGGAATGTTTAAGATAAGTACTGAGGAGTTTCATTTTGTGCGTCAGTTTGGTTTTAGCACCAAGATAGGGTTGGATGTAAATATCAACGGCACTTGGCATAATAATTTGGTAGGTGTTACCATCGCTGATTTAGGCATAAACATCGATGACCGTGACAATGAGAAGATTGGCCCGAAGACCGGTTCGGGGACGGACCCTGATATACCATTAAACGAGCGCGATTCTTATTTTCACAGCGATACGGTAAATGTTTCAGACATCCCTGAACTTGTCAACGGCTTCGCCACAAAAATTGTAAAAATTTTAGAAAAATTAGGTAGTAGCGCGCTTTCGGGTTATGGTGCGACGGTAAGTAAAACAGCATTGGAGAAATTTTTTGAAAAGGCGTTAAATTTTTCTTTAGGGGTGCACGCTACTTATCGTACCTATTCGCGCTGGCTGGAGTTTGATGTGGATATATTAGCAAAAGATTTTGACGGCAATATTATACCGCTTGCCTTACTTGATTCTACAAAACACATGGTGATAAATGACGAAAGCGGCGATTATTATTTATATATAAATATGTCACGCAATGATTTGGCGCTTAAGAAACCGATAAAAGAAATAAATGTTACCTTAAGCAATGCCAAGTACCACTATAAATTGCAGGATAATGTAGAAGTGGGTATACGCTCTTCCGTGCTAAGTCTTACTTCCGGTGCGCTTAGCCGTCCACTTTTTGTTCCCAAAGAATATGTGCTGAATGCGCCTAAAACTATTCAGTTTAAAGTTGTCGCTGACCCCCTTTATTATTATCCTTGTCATGGCCAGATTCTCTCTGGCGATCCTCCTTCTGCCTTAAGGGGAATTAAGGTAGTAACTGAATATCCTCTTGAAAATGGCAGGATTGTAAGTAGGGAATGGGTGACGGATACTTCCGGAAAGTTTTATAACGATGCTTGGGTGAGTTCTCCTTTAAAGCCAGCAGGATGGAGAATGCGTCTGTACTGGGGTGAGCGATATGTGCGTGCTTTCGGGCCCCGTTCTCCGGAATTACAGCGCGGTCCTAATGACGAGATTACCATAAAGATAGACCTTCCCGTTGATGAAACTGCCTCGATATCTGGGACGGTAAAGGATAGTTTTGGCAATCCCTTGCCGGATGTAGATGTCTGTCTTAATGGTCCTGACCGCTGGACAAAGACCGACACCCAAGGAAGATATATCTTTGATAATGTTCCCAAGGCAGATGTTTATACAGTGTATGCGCAAAAAAAAGGTTTGAATTTTTCGCCGGTAAGCAAAACTACTACGGCCAGTGGTCACCATGCCCTTACCATAGATATCATTGCTTCTGCCGGGCAGCTTATCGGAGACGCAAAGATTAATTTTAAATTGCCGAGTTCTGCCTCTTCTTCCGCAAGATTACCGCAAAGGGTAGAAATAGAATTTCCCGGTTTATCAGGCAGTGCCGCGAGTTTTTTAAGGTCGGGTACCTATCCGCTTGATGCTCAGGGAAGTATCCTCATACCACTCATTGATACCTATAATTTAAATATTCGCTTAAAACACGATAATTATCGTTTTGAACCGGAAAATTTAACGGTTAATTTTACCCCTTCCGAAATAAATACCGTAAAGAATTTTGAAGTTAGGGCCATTCCTTTATTTTCACAAGGTTGCACACTTTCTTTAGATAAAAATACTATTGATGTAGCCGGCTGGACCTATTTAAATGCCACTCAGGAATTAAGACCTAAAGAGAAGGCAATTGCTCAGGTACAGGTAACTGATGTTTATGGCAGACCAATGTCAGGAATAAAAGTATTTTTCTCAGCGGTTTCGCGTAGTGGTAATGTGAAGATAAAATTTTTAGGGGCTGACCACTTTGATTATGGTATCGCAACTACTGATGCCAACGGCATCGCAAAGATGGAATTAGTTTCTGCTAATTACAATCCCGGAATTGCAGAAATTACCGCTAATACTCTGGAAGATATACACGCAAATCAAGCCAACTACCGTAATTATAGCCGACCGGTAACATTATATATTAGTTCTCCTAATAGTCGTTTGGTAGAATTAGAGCCGCCTACGGCAACCCTTACGCTGGTGCCTAAAACCAAAGTAATCAGTGCG
>JAMWDD010000083.1 GCA_023818885.1 Candidatus Omnitrophota bacterium
ATTTTCTATCAAAACGGCCAGGGCATTAAATATACTGTGTTTTGCCCCGCAAGAAACCACAATCTCATCGGGACTATAGAAAATGGAATTATCGTTTTTAAATTTTTCACAGATTAATTCTTTTAATTCCGGAATCCCTGAGGTAGGGGTGTATTTGGTAAAACCGGACTTTATTGCTCCCACAGCGGCATCTTTAATAAAATCTGGGGTATCAAAGTCAGGTTCGCCACCGGCAAAATTAACGATATCTTTTCCTTCGGCTTGTAATTTTTTTGCTTTTGCTGTCAAGGCAAGGGTGGGAGAGGACTTTACTTTTTCTATGCGGCAGGATAATTTAATCATTATAAATTAAATTCTAAAATCTCATATCTAAATCCTAAACCCTAATTTAAAATAATTTAGTTTAGTATCTCAAATTTCGGATTTAGAATTTTTATAGGGCGTCCCTTTCTTTCTTAAAGATACCGCGGATTCCTTTCAAAAATCCCTTAGTGGGCTTTTGTTTTTCTTGAGGCCTTTCTTTCTCTTCTAGCGCGGTAATGGTATGGGGCTTTTCTTTTATCTCTTCTTTTGGTCTAACTTCCTCTTTTCTGACAACCCCTTCCTTTTCTTTCTTGGGCTTCTTAACAATTTTCTTTACTTTTTTCTCAGTCAATTCAAAGATAACCAATGAGGCGTTATCGCCCCGACGCCGACCAAGCGGCAGGATACGCGTATAGCCACCATTCCGATTACCGAAACGGCTGGCAATCTCATTAAAAAGTAGACTCACTAAGCGATGCTCGCCTAAAATCTGATAGGCACGTCTTTTGGCAGAAAGAGTATTCTCTTTGCCCAAACTAATCAATCTTTCTACTAATCGGCGTGCTGCCTTGGCTTTAACTTTGGTAGTTTTTATACTCTGATGGATTAATAAATTCTTTGCCAAACTGACAAGAGTGGCTTTTCGCCAACTGGTAAAACGATTTAGCTGGTATCTTGATTTTTGATGTCTCATCTTATTTCTTCAATTTCTTGGTATCTATCTGCATACCTAAACTCAAACCCATTCCGGCTAACAGACCTTTTATTTCCGCCAATGATTTCTTGCCAAAATTCTTTAAACCCAACATCTCTTCTTCGGTCTTTCTGACCATATCCGCGATGGTCTTGATATTTGCCTCTCTCAAACAATTCGCCGACCTCACCGAAAGCTCAAGTTCTGAAACCGGAAGTCTCAATTTTTCATACAATGCTATCTCTTCCGGCGTCATTTCTACTTCTTCTTCCTCTTCTTCTTCAGGCAATTGACCATAACTAACAAATATATCTAAGTGTCTTTGTAGAATATTTGCCGCGTATAAGAGCGCATCTTTAGGACTTATCGCGCCATTGGTGAATATCTCCAGAATTAATTTATCGTAATCAGTCCTCTGTCCGACCCGCGTTGCCTCCACATTAAAATTTACTTTGGTAACCGGAGTAAACACCGCATCAATGGGAATCATCCCTATCGGCATCTCCTCTTTTTTGTTTAATTCAGCGGGAAGATAGCCGCGGCCGCGACTTACCTCCATCTCAACATTAAATTTTGTATCTTTGGTTAAGGTGGCGATGTGCAAATCAGGATTAATAATCTCGATAGTCTCGTCAACAACTATATCCTTTGCTTTTACCTCGCCCTTTTTATCTGCCTTTATAAATATGGACTTAGGAATTTTGGAGCGGGAATTCAATATTAATTTTTTGATATTAAGAATAATCTCAGTGGTGTCTTCTAAAACACCGGGGAGAGTGGAAAATTCATGCTGAACGCCGTCAAATTTCACGGCCGTCACCGCCGAGCCTTCAATAGAAGAAAGTAAAACACGGCGAAGGGAATTTCCTAAAGTAATCCCGTATCCTCTCTCAAAAGGAGCAGCATAAAATTTTCCGTAAGTATTGGTATAACTAGATTCATCACATTCCACTCTTTTAGGAAATTGAAAATCTTTCCATTTAATACCCATTATGCCTCCTTACATTAAAAATTCTAAATCTCCGAAATGCAAACGACTAACATTATTTAGAATACAATTCTACAATCAATTGTTCCTGGATGGGTTGCTGGATATCTTCTTTTTCAGGAAGCCTTAATACCTTTGCCTTCAGTTGTGTTTTATCAACCTCCAGCCACGCTGGGACAGTCCTGTCTTTACACAATTCTATATTATCCCTAATTTTATGCAAAACTTTTTCTCTTTTTGCCCTGACCTCAATCACCTCATCCGTTGAAACCAAATAAGAGGGAATATTTACCCGCTGAGAATTTACCCAGACATGATTGTGTCTGACAATCTGGCGCCCTTCTGACCTTGATAAAGCAAAACCTAACCGATAAATCACATTATCCAAACGGCGTTCCAATAACTGGAGCAAAACTTTGCCGGTAACACCTTTGGACTTAGAGGCGATATCGAAATATCTGCGGAATTGCCTCTCTAATACGCCATACATCCTTTTTACCTTCTGTTTCTCTCTCAGCTGTATACCATAGTTAGAAAGCTTAACCTTTGTTTTGCCGTGCTGACCCGGCGCATAAGCCCTTCTTGCAAGCGGGCACTTCTCAGTTGTACACTTTGTGCCTTTCAGGAATAATTTCATTCCCTCTCTTCGGCATAAGCGGCAAATTGAACCTAAGTATCTAGCCATATATTAATTACTCCTTAATTAAAATGCCCAAAACTTCTTTAACCAACGTCCTATTTAAACGCGGCGTTTTTTGCGCGGCCGACAGCCGTTATGCGGTATAGGCGTGACATCTTTTATCGCCGTAACGGTCAGGCCTTCTGCCTGAATGGCCCGAATCGCCGATTCTCTGCCTGAACCAGGGCCTTTTACGCGAATCTCTACTTCCTTAATCCCGATCTCTTTGGCCTTTCTTGCTGCATCCGCTGCTGCAATCTGGGCAGCAAAAGGAGTAGATTTCTTTGAACCGCTAAACCCCACCACTCCGGGTGCTGACCAGACCAAAACATTTCCGGCCTTATCCGTAAAAGAAATAATGGTGTTGTTGAAACTGGCTAAAATGTGGGCAATACCTTGGGTGATTCCCTTGGCAATCTTTTTCTTCTTGGTTTTGTCTTTCGTTGCCATTATTTAGCTCCTGTCTTAGAAGGGGCCGCTTTTTTCTCTTCTGCTTTCTTGATAACAATCATTCCGCCCTTGCGCGGACCTTTGCGCGTGCGGGCATTGGTGCGCGTGCGCTGGCCCCTTACGGGAAGTCCCTTTTTGTGTCTTAAACCCCGCCATGAACCAATGTCAATCAACCTTTTTATATTCTGAGATATATCGCGGCGCAAATCTCCTTCTACTCGATAACCTGCCTTTTGAATGACGCCGACAATATGCGATATCTCGGCATCACTTAGGTCTTTCGCCCTTTTATTAGGGTCTATGCCTGCCTCTTTAAGAATCTTATTAGACAAAGTCCTGCCAATACCATAAATATAGGTAAGGGCGATTTCTATTCTTTTTTCCTTAGGTATATCTACTCCTAAAATTCTGGGCATCTAATTACCTCTTTTCTCATCCCTGTTTTTGTTTATGTTTTGGATTGGAGCAAATCACATACACCAAGCGCCGGCGCCTGACTATTTTACATCGGTCACAAATTTTTTTTACCGAGGCCTTTACCTTCACTCCTCACCTTCCTATTTCTTTATTTAAATCTAAATGTAATCCTGCCCCTGGTCAAATCATAAGGAGAGAGTTCAACCTTTACTTTATCTCCTGGTAATATCCTTATAAAATTTATGCGCATCTTTCCGGAAACATGGGCAAGAACCTGATGCCCATTTTCAAGTTCTACTCTAAACATCGCATTAGGCAATGCTTCTAAGACTGTGCCTTCGGTTTCAATGAGTTCTTCTTTTGTCATTAAGAATAAAGATTCTTAGTGCGATACTGCGTTAAAATCTGCGGCCCATTTTCCGTAACTGCCACGGTATGTTCAAAGTGACACGAGGGCAATCTATCCTTGGTTACCGCTGTCCAGCCATCACCAAGTATCTCCACCTCCCAGGTCCCCATATTCACCATCGGTTCAATTGCTAAAACCATACCTGCCTTTAAAACTGCTCCCCGATGTGGCTGTCCAAAATTAGGTATCTGGGGTTCCTCGTGAATTTTTAAACCCACCCCGTGGCCGACAAATTGGCGCACGACGGAAAAACCGTAGGCCTCAACATAAGATTGTATGGCATAGGATATATCCGAAAGATGATTCCCCGGTCTTGCCTTTTTTATCCCCAACTCTAAGGCCTTTTTGGTTACCGCTAATAATCTTCTGCGACGAGCATCAATCCTACCTATTGGCAGCGTCACCGCACAATCAGAAAAATAACCTTTGTAATTTATCCCCAAATCAAGACTTACCATATCACCTTCTTTTAATTTACGTTCACTGGGGATCCCATGGACTACTTCTTCATTGATAGAGATACAGAGACAATTCGGAAATCCCTGATAACCCAAAAAAGCAGGCTCAGCATTTTCTTCTCTAATCAATCTCTCCGCCAACTGGTCTAATTCTTTTGTCGTCATTCCCACTTTCAAATTATTTTTTAAAACTT
>JAMWDD010000084.1 GCA_023818885.1 Candidatus Omnitrophota bacterium
ACTGATTACCTTCTATTATTTACCCACCATAATCTCTATTTTCTTAACCACCCTGGTAATGGTAGATATCCAGATACACTATATCTTTATTGTCGGCTTGTGTATGTTCTTTTTAGGAGACGTCTTCTTAGATATAAATATAACTCCCGCTGGTCAACTCAAGTATCCCTTGATGTTTATGGGAACATTTTCGCTTGCCCTTTTGATTATGTTCACCTACTATCTCTATGCGAGAGAAAGAGTTATCCGGCAAAGATTAAGTGCATTGACGGAAAGATTAAAGACACTTGACCGGCTAAAGTCGGACTTTGTCACCAATGTATCTCATGAATTGCGCACGCCTTTGACCTCCATAAGAAATGCCGCGGTTTTATTGAAAAATAAAACCGACAATAAACAAACAGAAATCGCCGTCTCAGAAGGAGAGCTTTTAGATATTATTATTACAAATACTGACCGGCAATCGCGGCTGATTGATACACTACTTGATTTAGCAAAGATAGAGAAAGGCCGTTTAAGCATGGGCCGCGCCCTCGTTGATATTGGAAAGATTGCCGAAGAAGTAATGCGTTCTTTGACGATGCAGGCAACCAAAAAAGAGGTAGAATTGGTTAGGGATATTCAAGAAAATTTACCTAAGATTTGGGCTTCTGCCGATCAAATTGCAGAGGTTTATACCAATCTCATAGATAATGCGATTAAATACAACAAAAAGGGCGGTAAGGTTATTGTCCATATAAGGGTGGCAGAAAATGCTCTTGAATCAGTTATTGAGGATACTGGTGTCGGGATTGCTCCGGAGAATGTAAAGCGGCTTTTTCAGAAATTTAAGCGCTTTGATGAAAGTCAACTGGAGAATAAGACCAAAGGAACCGGCCTGGGTCTGGTGATTGCCAAAGAAATAATTGAGATGCATGGCGGAAAAATCTCGGTGGAAAGCAAACTTGGTGAGGGAACGAAATTTAAGTTTACCCTTCCCGGTGGTTTAAGAAAGAAAGATGAGGAGTTATTAAAGAGTGAAAGGTAAAAAGATACTTTTTATAGAAGATGAGCCGGATATATTAAAGACCACGACAATTTTTCTTCAGGCAGAAGGCTTTGAAGTCGTATCTGCTACTGATGGCATGGAGGGATTAGAAAAGGCAAGGACGCAGAATCCTGACTTGATTATTATGGATATCATGCTTCCTAAACTGGATGGATATAAACTTTGCCGGATGTTAAAGTTTGATGAAAGATATAAAGATATCCCGGTAATCTTTTTTACTGCCCGCGCCCAGGACCAGGATGAACAGATAAGTAAAGAGGTCTGCGCCGATGCCTTTATTAAAAAACCCGTTGAACCCAAGGTATTGATTGATAAGGTCAAGGAATTGCTTAAAGAGCGGTCTTAAAAAGATGATAAGTCAATCCGAAATCCTCAATTTACTTTTAAAACACGGCCTGGTGACTCAAGAACAAGTTGATAAGACGATGGAAGAGGCCAGGCGTACCGGCCTGCCCATAGAAAAAATACTTAAAGAACTGGGTTTTGCCACTGATGAAGAGATTGCTAATGTCCGTGCGGCGGCCTTAGGTGTTCCTTATATGGATTTGACCGACTATATTATTGACCAAGAAGTGGTTAAACTCGTTCCTGAGAATCTGGCAAAAAAATATAAGGTTATTCCCCTTTTTAAAATTGGCAATAATCTTACTTTAGCCATGGCTGACCCTCAAGATATTCAGGCAATGGATAAAATTCGAGAAGTTGCCAAGATAGACACTATTGAGCCGGTGTTAGCCACTGAAAAAGGAATTCAAGATGCTATTGACACCTATTACGGCGTAAGCGGAACAGTGGATGAGATAATTAAGTATATTGATAAAGAAAAAGCGGCGGGTGAGACCGCGATTATCAAATTAGTTAATGCAGTGGTGACAGAGGCAGTAAGAGACCGCGCCTCTGACATCCATATTGAGCCAGAAGAAGATAAAGTAAGGGTGCGCTACCGTATTGATGGAGCCCTGCACGAAATAAGTACCTTACCCAAAACCTTACAAAGCGCAGTTATTTCCCGAATAAAAGTCCTGTCTAATCTAGATATCGCCGAAAGCCGCCGCCCCCAGGACGGTCGCATCCGGATGAAGACCGAAACAAAAGATTTGGACATCCGCGTCTCTACATTTCCTACCACTCATGGTGAGAATGTGGTGATGCGACTGTTAGATAGAACTTCAGTTATGTTGGGACTTAAAGAATTGGGTTTTGCGGAAAAAGAATTTAATGAGTTTGAGAAGCTTATCCACCGGCCTAATGGTATAATTTTGGTAACCGGGCCAACAGGCAGTGGCAAAACCACTACCCTTTACGCAGCGCTTTCTACGATAAATACAGTGGAAAAAAACATTATTACCTTAGAAGACCCGGTAGAGTATGAAATTCCGATGATTCGTCAGACGCCAGTTAACCCCAAGGCAGGAGTAACCTTTGCTACGGGCTTGCGCAGTATATTAAGGCAGGACCCGGATGTAATTATGGTGGGAGAAATTCGCGATAAAGAGACGGCTGATATTGCTATCCAGGCGGCCTTAACCGGACACTTAGTATTTTCCACCCTTCACACTAACGACGCGCCTACCGCGCTGACGCGTTTAATTGATATGGGTATTGAGCCATTTCTGATTTCCAGTTCGGTGATTGGTATTCTTGCCCAGAGATTAGTAAGGACTATTTGCGATAAATGCAAAGAAAAATATTCCCCGCCTCCAGCGGTGCTAAAAGAATTGGGTATCCAGGAGAAATACGATTTTTATCGGGGAAAGGGTTGTAGCCAATGTAGAGAAACTGGTTTTATTGGGAGAATTGGAATTTTTGAACTCTTAATTGTCAATGAAGAAATTAGGAATATGGTTGATTTAAAAAAATCTGCGGATGAGATAAAGAGAAAGGCCATCCAGATGGGCATAATGCGCACCCTGCGCGACGATGGTCTGGAAAAAGCAAAACAAGGTATCACTACCCTAGAAGAGGTTATCCGCGTAACTACCAAAATAGAGTAATGCCCACCTATTTTTATAAAGCAAGGGACAAATTCGGTAAACTCATCAGTGGCATGCTCGCAGCGGTCTCCGAGGCGGCTGCGGTCAATCAGTTAAGACAGAGCGGATATATCCTCATTTCGCTTGCTGAAGTAAAGGAAAAAAAGGGGCCTGCGAAATTCTATTTTTTTAAAAGGGTTAAGTCCGCTGAATTAAATATGTTTACCCGGCTTTTTTATACTCTAACAAAGGCAGGCATTCCTATCATTGCCGCCCTTAGCAGCATCCTTGAGCAGAGCACAAATCGGATTTTAAAAGATGCGCTTGCCCAAATAATAAAGGATATAGAAGCAGGGATTATGCTCTCTGCGGCATTAGAAAAACACCCGCGCATCTTCAGCCCTTTGTACATCAATATGATTAAAGCAGGAGAAACCGCGGGAACACTCGATGAGAACTTAGAGCGATTGGCGATTTTGGGCGAGAATGAAGAAAAGACCAATATGCGTATCAAATCTGCCACGCACTATCCCTTAATCATTGTGATAACTATGGCCCTGGCATTTCTTTTCTTAACCAATTTTATTGTGCCGAAATTCGCCAAACTATATGCGCAGTTTCAGGTGAGTCTGCCTTTACCTACGCAGTTGCTCTTAGCCATCAATGCCCTTACTACAAAGTACTGGTGGCAGGCAATCATCATAATAGGGGTGGTGCTTTTTATTTTTAAAAAAATAATTAATACCAAAGCCGGTCGTTTCTGGTGGGATAGTCTCAGATTAAAGGTTCCGGTTTTTGGCCCGCTTGTGCTTAAGTTAAGTATGGCGCGCTTTGCCCGGGTAACCGGCACCTTAATGCGTAGTGGCATTCCCATCTTGAATATCTTAGACCTCACCAAAGACAGCGCAGGAAACGCCGTCGTTGCCAAGACTATTGAACACATCAGAAAAAGTGTAAATGAAGGAAAGGGTATGGTTGAGCCGATGAAAGAAAGCGGAATGTTTCCGGCGGTAGTAGTGCAGTTAGTGGCAGCCGGTGAAGAGGTGGGAAAGATTGATGAACTGCTTCTCCATGTTGCAGATTATTATGACCAGCAAGTGGATTTTACCATCAATAACCTGATTACCCTGATTGAGCCGATATTAATATTTATTTTGGGCTGTGGTGTTTTACTGCTTGCCTTAGGCATATTCTTACCCATCTGGAATATGGCCGCTTTATTTAGAAAATAGATAAAAAATGCTTGCAATTTTGTTTTTTTATTGTATAATAAAAACTAAACATTGGCTGGAGAAGAGAAGAAAGGAGGAAGCCAGATGAGAAAAGGGTTTACCCTAATTGAACTAATTATGGTAATCGTCATTTTGGCGATTCTGGCAGCAGTAGCGATTCCCAAATACTTTGATTTACAAAATCAGGCCAGGGCTGCGGCAGCAGATGGAGTAGTGGGTGCGGTAAGGTCAGGGATTTATAATTATTACGCTTCTACCAATGCCTCAGCTTTTCCCACTAAACTTGATAACGCAAATAAC
>JAMWDD010000085.1 GCA_023818885.1 Candidatus Omnitrophota bacterium
CAAACGCTAAAAACAAACACAATATTCTGTGTATTATACACCTCGCTTTTCTTTAATAATTATTATGGATTATTATATAACTTTTATTGCAAATTGCAAGAAAAATCTTAAAAAAAATTAAAAGATTTTTTGCGATTTTGCAGGCGATGTAGGTTAAGAAAAAACATTTGCCTTGGGATAATTTTTATCCTATACTACTTGTCTATGGAAAAATTTGGATGGCGTTTTATTGATGACAATGGAACTTTTGTTTGTGAAAACCCACAAAAGTTATCGCGGCTTTATTTTCCGCTGGCAAACGAAGCGGAATTTATGTCTTGCATTACACCCAACCTCAAAGGCGACATCAAGACCGGACAAAACTCCTTTCTCCTTGCTCCGGTAACTACTGAAGACCTGCATAACTCACGCGCTGGCCGTAATTTCTGGATTTACATTGACAAAGATAAAATCTGGTCTCTGGCTAAGAACGATAACGATAAAGTTACCTTAGAGGCAGGCCTACTCTGGCATAAGATCAGCCGCATCAATAAAAAATATGGCCTCAAAGCAGAAATCTTAAATTTTGTCCCGGCCTCCGGCGAACATGTTGAGATAATGCAGGTTGAAATTACCAATATTTCTAAAAAAAGTGTTTCTTTTACCCCTACTTGCGCGATACCGATATATGGCCGCTCCGCAGATAACCTCCGCGACCATCGCCATGTCACCTCACTTTTAAACCGCGTTTTCCTGCATAAATACGGCGTAATCAATAAACCCACGATGAGCTTTGATGAAAGGGGTCATCGACTGAACCATTTTTCTTATTATGTCCTGGGATTTGTCAATAATGGCCAACCGCCCCTTGGCTTTTTCCCCACACAAGAATCTTTTATCGGTGAAGGCGGAGACCTTGAACAACCAGCGGCAATTATCCATAATCTGGCGCCGAAAACTAAAATTACGGCCATTGACCAGGGCAAGGAATGTTTAGGCGGCTTACAATTCAAAAGACAGAGATTAAAACCCGGCCAAAGCATAACTTTTAATCTGATTTTAGGCATTGCTGAAGAACCCAAAGAAATAAATAAAGTTTTCAAAAAATTCAGCGACTTAAAAAAAATCAATAACTCCCTTAGCCAAACCAAAAAATACTGGCGGGATTTAGTCAATAAAATTGCATTTTCTACCGGCGATAAAAATTTTGACAACTGGCTTAAATGGGTAAGTATCCAGCCGGTTTTGCGCAAAATCTATGGCTGCTCATTTCTCCCTGACTTTGACTATGGCCGCGGCGGAAAGGGCTGGCGGGATTTGTGGCAGGACTCACTCGCCCTGATTTTAAGTGAGCCCTCTGCTTTAAAGGAGACACTCATTGCCAATTTTTCCGGCGTGCGCATTGATGGCTCAAACGCGACAATCATCACTAAAAAACCCGGCTATTTTATTGCTGACCGTAACAAGATTGCCCGCGCCTGGATGGACCATGGCGCCTGGCCTTATTTTACTTTAGAGTTATACATCCATCAAACCGGGGATCTTGATATCTTATTTGAAAAAACTTCTTATTTTCGTGACGCGCATCTAAGACGGGCGCAGGCCTTTGATCACCATTGGAAGGAAGAATGTAAACACCTTACCACAAAAAGCAGCAAGGTCTATTACGGCACAATCCTAGAGCATATCTTAGTCCAACACCTTGTCCAATTCCACAATGTCGGTCCTCACAACAATATCCGCTTAGAAGGGGCGGACTGGAACGACGGCCTGGATATGGCCAGGCACCGAGGCGAAAGTGTAGCCTTCAGCGCCTTTTACGGCCGCAATTTAAAAAATATTGCCCTCCTCTTAGAAGAAACCGCTAAAGCCAAAAAGATAAGCAGCATCAAAGTATTTAAGGAACTCCTTCTGCTGCTGGCGCCATTAAATTATGAAAGTCCTACCGAAAAACAAAGACACTTAAATAAATATTTTGCCGCAACAGAAAAATGTATCAGTGGAAAAACCGTGAATTTGGATATTAAAAAACTTATTGCTCATCTTAACCAAAAGGCGGACTGGATTTTTCGGCATATCCAAAAACAAGAATGGATAAAAAACCCCGGCTTTTTTAACGGCTACTACGATGACCATAGCCGGCGTCTGGAAGGAAAATTTAAAAATAAAGTGCGCATGACGCTTACCGGACAGGTATTTCCGATAATGAGCGGTCTGGCAAGCGAGGAGCAGATAAAAAAAGTTTTTCTCTCGGCAAAAAAATTTTTACAAGATAAAAAATTTGGCGGTTTTCGCCTGAACACCGATTTTGGCGAAGTAAAATCGGATTTAGGAAGGGCCTTTGGCTTTGCCTACGGCGAGAAAGAAAACGGCAGTTTTTTCTCGCATATGAATACGATGTTTGCCTATGCCCTTTATGAAAGAGGGTTTGCGAAAGAAGGTTTTGAGGTCTTAAATTCTCTTTATAGGATGGCGCTGGATTTAAAAAACTCTAAAATCTATCCCGGCCTGCCAGAATATTTTAATTCAACTGGCCGCGGTATGTACGCATACCTCACCGGCTCAGCCAGTTGGTATATCTTAACCCTATTTACCCAGGGCTTCGGCATAAAGGCAAGATTCGGCGACTTAATCCTCCACCCCCGCTTTAGCAGAGACGCTTTCCTCGCCAATCGGGAAAGTGTCCCTGGCCCAATCAGGAAAGTGTCTGAATCTAAATTCAAAGTTAGTTTTAATTTTGCTGGCAAAAGGTTCACCGTGAGTTACATAAAACCGCAAAAACTGGATTATCCTGATTATCAGATTAAAAAAGTAAGCATATCCAGCCCAAATATAAAATTTTATTTATCTCCGCATAAAATTATTATTCCCCGCTCATTCATCTTGCGTTCTCCTAAAAATCTCATAAACATCCAGATAATCCTAAAATAGAGACGCTTTCCTCGCCAATCGGGAAAGTGTCCCCACTCTAAAGGAGAAAGTGTCCCTGCCTTCTACCTTTATTTTTCAGATATGGTCTCACAACTATAGCCAATGCAAAAATTATGTTAGAAATCGCCCTTTTTTACGTCTATTAATTATAGAGGAGGTGATAGATATGCCCAGAGGACCGAGAGTTTTGATGAAGAATGTTTGTTACCATCTTATCGCAAGGGGCAATCAAAAACAGGATATTTTTAGAGAGGAGGAGGATTTTAAGGTCTATCTTTTAAAACTTAGAAAATATAAAATAAAATACCACTTTCAAATCTACGGTTACTGTCTGATGCCTAACCACGTCCATATTATGGGTGAAATTAAGCAGCCAAGCAACCTTGCTAAATTTATGCACGGGATCAATCGTTCGTATACAGAATATTTTAACAAAAAGTATAATATGGTGGGGCATCTTTGGCAGGACAGATTCAAGAGTAAAATAATCGTGCGGGATAGATACCTATTGGACTGTATTCAATATATAGAATTAAATCCGGTAAGGGCAGAAATAACAAAAACCCCGGCTGAATATAAGTGGAGTAGTTTCTTAGAACGCGTATTAGCCAAATCCCTAAATAATAATGGCCTCTTGGATGAATTGCATATTTAATAATATCACGGGACACTTTCCAGATTAACCGTGGGACACCTTCCGCTTTGATGAGGAAAACGTCTCTAAAAATTAGGTTTTGATGATGGGGTAGTGCATAAAATCGGCTTTCTCCAGATTGATACCCGCGCGATAACCTCTACCCCGCTCATCAGATTTTGTCCAGACCACTTCTCCTCTTGTATAAATAGGCGTTTTCTGCTCGGGGATGTTTACCCATATTTCTAAGAAAGTGCCGGGCTTGAATTTCTCCCTCACCGTAACCCCCATTCCTTTTGCGCTAATATCCCAGACATGCAGATATCCTTCCTTATTGTTTTTTACATCTAAATAGCGCGCATAAAGGTCCACGGCAATGCGGGCAAAAATCCTACGGTCCTCTATTGGAGCAGGCCTTAACATTTCTTCCTCACCTCCTCTCCCGTATATTTTACCATTTCTTAGCAAAGTCTTCTTTAATTCCGAAGGATAATTTTTATATATAAACTCATAAATCTTTTCCCTGTCCTTTTGCCGGATATCTAAGAATGCAAGGCCATATTCATAAAAAAGCCATTGCTTTGGCTGCACATAAATAATTTTGGCTTTAATTATTAAAGGGTGGAGGCTATCCGGTATATTCATATACATCTCAATGATTTCGTTATTCTTCAATATTTCCTGGCAGGAAATCCTCACCCCCCAAAAACTGATGTCACAAAGCATACAGTCAACAAAGTTACTTCTGCCTTCCTGCCGGAAGCGGGCTTCCTGAAAAACTGGCCAGCGTTTACTTCTTCTTTCTTGAGCCATTATTTATCCTTTAAAATAATAAATTCTTTGCTCTTAAAATAAAACCGGAAAATGCCTTGAGGTTTTAACACCCTCAAAATTTTCTGTCCTAATTTATTTATATTCTCTTGACCCTGCACGACACAAGAACAATTTATGATATCAAAATAATGCTCAGG
>JAMWDD010000008.1 GCA_023818885.1 Candidatus Omnitrophota bacterium
GAGTATAAATATATATATTTAATTTGCTTTTGTCAATAAAAACCTTGCGCCAGAGAAAAAGAGTTTATGCGGTCATTTTCTTTCGCCAAAAGATAAATCGCAGAGGGGTTAACGGCACCGCTAAGATCAGCTTATAGGTCGCTCACGCGCCCCTTACAGGTTTTAACGCAGATGCCGCAGATGTATTGGTCAACGAACTTTTGTTGCTGAAATTCCTTTAGTTTAGCAAAACAGGCCTGATGGTCAAAGTCAGCAGGGTCGTTCTTTATTGCTTTGGCTGGACAGACAGCAATACATCTCACGCATTTACCACAATCTTTTTTTAAAGGCGCGCCTGCATTGAGGGGAGCATTGGTTAATATAGAAACTAATCTAAACTGACTACCCAAAACCTCGTTCACTAAAAGATTATTGCGCCCTATCCAACCCAGCCCCGCCAAGTAACCCAATTTTTTATGCGAAAGATGCGCCGATTGTTTCTGCCAATCTAAAATCTGTGAGGCAGGCATCGGAACGGCTTGATAGCCCTTTTTTTGAAGCAAATTTGACAATTTTAATGCAGTTTGGTCAAGACCAGCATTCAGCGTACGGTAATGATGGAAATAAAGGCGCGTAGGGTGAGTTTCTATTTCTTCTAAAATCACCGAAGAAACTCTCATCCCCAAAACTATTGCCCTATTCAAATCTTTCATTACCTTGGCTGAAATTTTAATTTCATCCTTTATTTTTGAAATATCGGCAATACCAAATAAATCTACGCATAAATCCTTGACGAACTCTTCTAATTCTTGCTCTAATTTAAAATTTTTATTCATTTTAAAACTTAAATTCTGCTACTAATTCTATCTGATAGGCATTATCGGCCTTACCGTCTCCGCACACATAAGGCGTAAATAAACTGCCGTTGATGTCATCTCTTTCTTCTTTAAAATATTTTCCCGGCCAAAAATATCCCGCGTATAAACTTACATTTATTTTATCATTTATATCATAAGAAAGCGATAAATCAAGTTCTTGACCTAAATTACGCGCGAGTTCCTTAGCAGAACCCTGAAATGTCCCTACTCCTTTTTCGTTCGCCTTTATATACCACCAATCTAAAGTAACAGCGACCTTATCGTTAAATTTATAATTAAAACCAAATGAAGGCATAATCAGATTTTCTAATACTGCCACATCCGCCATCGTGCTTGGCCGGTATGTGCCTAACCCATAGCTTAAGCCATAACCCCAGCCAAAAAACACCAGTGGCAAAGAATCAGCGCTAGGAGTCAAAGAATCAAATAAATTGGTATTCAAAGGTGAATATACGCTAAAGGCCTTATTTTCGGCATTTGGAAATACGATATCGCCGTCATCTACCATTTCCGTAGTAACTTTATTGCCGGAACTATAAAGAAATTGAATATGGGGTGAAAATTTTTCTGAATTATAAGCGCCCTGCGCATAAATTAGATACCCTTTATGCTCTACATTTTTAAATTCAGGCTCACTTGATTTTGCCTCGCCAAAATTATGCGCCAATTCCCATCCCAGAGAGAAATTTTTGATTTTAAAGTCAGCAGACACTCCAAACATCCCCAATATATCTTTATGGGTAGGAGTAGAAAATAGATTTGTCCTTTTGCCTGGAGAAGAATAATCAGATAAAACAGACACAAAGGGTTGAATTTTATGTCCACCTTGGCTAAATGTAGCGTCAAGAGCAAAGAAATTAGCAGCGTTGGACTGATAATCAATGCCTTCATCCTCTTCCTGCCTTATCCTTGGTCCTAAATGATTTTTATAAACTAAATCCGGACGACAATAATAGATGTGCCAACTAAATATTTCTCGTTGCTGATAAAGCATAAAACCATAATTCTCAAAACTGCCGCTACCCTGAGCATATCCCCTGCCTATCTCATAATTAAATAAACCAATTTTAAGGCGCAAAGGCATAAACTTTAAAGGTAAATCATACCAGAATTCTTCTAATTGCGGTAGAAGTTCGTCATTTCTAGAGGCCTCAATGCGGCTTTGACCACTAACCATAAGCGTATTATGAATAAATAAAGGCGCATCATAATCGTAAGGACCATTCCTTTCTAATTTAAAAAAGAACCGTTGGTCTTGAGTTTTAAAATTAAAGTCAAAGCCAAGACTATAATCTATACCAAGATATGTGGTATGGTCGTCTTTATTATAGCTATCCAGATCCACCACATTTTTAAATGAAATAACATCCGTACGCAAATAAGGAATCAAGCCGAAAGTAAAATTTTCGCTATCAAGCAAATTTATCTGGGCAAAGCACAAAGGCGATATTAAAAGAAAAGTTATCCACAAAAAATATTTATTCATTAGTCCGCCTTTATTACCAAAAAAATCATATCTAGTTTTTGTCTCCCATAACAAAAATCTAAAATTATGCGCAATATCTTCTCTGCCAATTTCTGAGGAGACAGCTGACAATTTTGGGTAATCAGGTATTTTAGTTGTTCAAGGCCAATAAAATGATCCTCCCTATCTCTTGACCTCACAATACCACTATTAAATAAAATAAATATATCAGATTTTTCTAAGGTTATTTTCTGCTCCCCGATATCAATATCCTTTTTTATACCTAAAGGTGGACCTATCTCTGGAAATCCCCGGAATTCCTTATTGGAATTTATAAAAAGAAGCGGTGATTCAAAACCCGCATTAGAAAAAGTTATAATCCGTTCCTGCGGTCTTATATCCAAGTGAATAAGATTGGTAAAGGCGTGGTTTTTTTCCTGATAAAGTTTGCTATTTAATCTTATCAGTACTTCCCGCGGACCAAGGCCGTCATTAAAACTGTTAAAAAAATTCTTTAAGTTAAAAGATATTGCCTTATCATTCTTAAGGCATAAATCACCCATCCATAACCAATAATGAGCAGCAGAAAAACTTCTAAAATCAAAGATGCTTCTATAATTGGCTTTTGGTAAAAAGGTGGCGATGCCAAGATTAAACTGACCAATCTTATGCGGAAATTTATTTTTGTTAATTCTTTTTTGAACAACCAAATAAACGGCAATACAAAAACTAATAAAAAGCGCGATAAATACTAAATGATAGATATATTTTTTTTGGCTTGTGGCGACGATTTCTGCAGAAGCCAGCGCATAAAACGCCTCGGCCTGCAGGTAATTGGTCTTTCTTTCGCCGATAAAACATATCTTATCTTTAAAAACACCTTTTGCCTTTAAATCATCCACCAAATCTAAAGAGTATTCCTGAAACTTAATTCTCTTATGCGCTTTAAAAGAAAAATCAGAGTTTGAAGGCCTACCCATAATATCTTTATTTAAAAGCAAACTAAGCGCAGGAAAGAGTTTTTTTTCATAAGTTATGCTACAAAGCACACGGACTGCCTCTTTTTGTTCCTCTACATATGTATGGCCGATACCTTTGGCATAATTATATAACTTATCCCACAAAGGAAGACTAAAATACACACACCCCGCCTCTTTTACTGCCTTAATTAACGCCTGGTCTGCCCCGACACTAGTATATCCCTGACAAGAAAAGGTTATCACGATTGCCCTTGGTTTAGCCACCGCGATATCATTGATAAGTTCAGCCAATATCCGACGTTCTTTCCAGGGCACTTCGTTTAATTTGCCATTTTCTATATTGATTAAAATAATCTCAGGAAGGTATTTTTGGGAAAAGGAAAATAAAGGCAAGCATAAAAATAGAAGGATAATAAACTTAAAGGAAAATTTAGGACTATAATAACTCGGGCTTCTCAGTTGACGGTTCTTCTTTGTCATGCGGCGTAAAATCTTTTAAAAAGGTGCCATCTTTTGCTAATTTAGCCACTTTTTTTAGGAATAGGCCTCTATTTTCGTGGGATTCAATACAATTGTATTCTAAAATCATTATATTTATAATCGGCGCAACGCTCCCAATTAAACGCTTGAAGGCCTCAGAGAAATGCGGGGCAATGAGAATAAGACGGGGCTTTAAATTCTGATTTATACCAACACGATAGATCTTATTTAAAATCTCTATATGCCGCAAAATCCAGTCATAGTGTTTTAAGGCCATAACCAATATATTTTCATTTTCTTCGGTTGATATTTCTACAATAACCAATGCGCCGTAAGAATCCAGGCATAAAATATCTATCCTGCCAGTATCGGGCAAATCAATATTTTTGTCAATAAACCGCAAGTCCTGCTCTATTCTATTTATATTACTAAGAAGTAAATTCATAATCTCTGTTTTGTCTTTTAATTCTGTCTCTTTAAAAAAGACAATCTGGTTTGTATTCTTTAAAACAAATGCCTCTTCTTTCTGCTTCTCCAAATTAACAAAACTGATGATGCGCGAGCGGTCAAAACTACTGAGATTGGTAAATTTTAAGCCGACAAGTGGCTTATCGTCAATGGTCTTGGTCCAGACAACCTCTGCCTGTGCACAGAGATTACCCAAGCCATCAGGAAGGAAGATATCCAAGGAGAGTTCCTCTTTATCTTTAAAATTTTCCGGCGCATACATACAAATACCACCGGCACCAATATTGTAAATAAGCGTATCTTTCTTTAAACCTTTAATCCGCAATAACTTATATTCCAACCTTAAAGGTAGATACAGACGGACATAATGTCTTCTTTCTATCATATTACACCTGATAACCCTTCACCAATCAAGGGTTTACATATAAAATTATACCATAAAATGGTATAAAAAGTTTTAAATTTTAATTCTTTTTCATCCCCATCTAAATAAATCAGAGGGTATCTGATTAAATAAAAGACGCTTCCCCCTTTTTCATTGGGAAAGCGTCTTTCAATTAATTCTTTTTAGATTAATCTAAATCTATTATTTTTTACTATAAAGAAAAGCCAAAATAGCAATTAACAAAATGGTATTTGCTCCCAAAACCACGGTTTTCGGATCAAGAGGTATAAGATAACCAAAAGCAGTAGGGCCTTTCACAAAGCGGGCGATTATTGCATAGATGAAAAGAAGCACCCCAATTACCGCAAGAACACTGGATAGTTTCTTCATTTACCCCTCCTTGTTTATTATTTATATTATCTTACCTATATCTGACCTTGTCAAGGATTTTTCCCTTCCCCAAGCAGTATATCTTTAGCCTTAGGGCCTGAATTAAATAACAAATCTATCGCAGACATATACGGTAGAAAATCAGCTTCTGTCTTCGCGAATCTTTGCTGATAAACCGGATGCTTAAAATCCTGATAAACTAACTTAATACCTGCTTGCTGGAATTTATCTTCTTCCAAATATTCTTTACCGCCGGCGCCGGAAAGATAAACATCTGCCTTTAATTTCTTGCAAATCTCAATAATCCTGTCTGTGCTTGTTTGGGTAGTTCCTATTTCAGATTCAAAACGAAGGGGTGTTTTTATTTCTAACTGTTCCAATAAATACCTTATAATATGCACATTTAAATCTGCTAATTTTTGCCAATCTTCAGAGTATGTTTCTTTAAAAAATGGAATATATTTTTCAAAGAACTCGCAGCCGCCATAATTAACTTCAAGGCTTTTCAGATGCTCCTTTCTCCAATCAAAATCATTGTTAATTTCCACTTCGCACATTTTCTGTCTTCCTCTGCCTTTGCTGATAACCGGCACCGTCAGCCAAATCCAGCCATCTTTGGTGCGGATCTTATTTCGATTTTGAAACTCTCTCGGTTTATACTGCACCTTATCCAAAAACACAAAACAGTCGCTTAAGGCAATCTTATGAAAATAGCCCAACCAAGGAATATATTGGGGCTGGTGGACAGAAAGTATCATTTTTCTTTTTTTCGGCGCACAAATATCGGATTTGTCACCAATAAGAGACCAGGCGATTGAATTTCAAGGCGGTAATAAATCATCTCACTTCCTAAATCATAATTATCCTGATAAATAATATCAAAAGGCGTAGTTACATCAAATGTCTTTACAACAGAACCATTCCTGATTAACCTTACAGTAAAATGCTCTACCCTTTCATCTGATAAATGCGCACTTATTTGTATCTGTAGATTATCGCATATTTCTATCAGTTCACCCATGGTTTTAAAGGAACTGCTTAAAGTATCTTTAACTATAAATTTATCCAGAGTAAAATGAGAAGAGGTTTTGCCTTTTAATACATAAACCCTACCTTTACGCAAGGCATCTAAAACAGCGCCTTTATCTAATCTCTCCACTAACAGAATATTCCTTAAATCTTTCATATACTCATCAAGGTCTCCTGTATAATCAAAAGCCAAACCACCGATTGCCCAGACAGGCAATCTTCTTATCCCCTTACAGTAATCAAGCAATAATCCATCCCATATCCCACCGGGCTTACCTATTTGCTGATAACCTTCGTAAAATACGCAAAACCCCGTATAATCTTTTGTCTTTAAAAGGTCTTGTGCGTGTCCGGCAGTAATTATCTTAATTCTACAAATTTCAGAAATGTTTTCTGCCTCAGGATGCGCCCAAAAGGTTAAGCCACCGCGCTGACTGACATAATCAATAAAGTTCTGATAAGGCAGCGCACCTAAATTGCCTTGGTATGGATTGAATTTATAATCCCGAAAGGGATAATTGTTCAAGAGAGAGAGTAAACCGATAATAATAAGCGCCGACCAAAAAATAGCTGTGATTAAAATTAAGATGGTCTTCTGTACATGTCTATAATATATATACCATCTACGCAAAAGAAAAATTCCACTTAAAAAAACTAACAAAGGCAAAACAAAATAAAAGATGTTTTTAAATTTGAAAGGAAGCATTAGGGCCGACTTATTGGCTACCACGGGAAGATATTTATAATCACTTTCTTTATCCATTCCAATAACCAAAATATGCTTATGCCAATCTAATAACTCAAGAGTATTATTAAAAATACTCCCCTGCCAATAATAATAGGGCGTAGATTCAACCGCCGGAATAAGAATCAAATCTGGATTTTTGTTCTGCATATAATTTATCAAATCTAAATATTTTCTTATTCCATATTTAAATACCGAAGGTTCTTCAACTCTTCTTTTTATTATATTAACGAATGGCTTAAGGCCATATTCCCATCGCATTATATCCCTATCAGTTATGATTAAAACTTTGAAATTATTTTTTCTGGCACAGTCAACAATCTGAGGAATAGTAAGCTTGCCATCGCTAACAACAGAACTGATATGTATTGCGGCGGGAACTGAAAGATATTCCTCTGCCTGAACCAAACGAAAGGAGCTAAATATTGCAAAAACGATAAATATTAAGATTAATTTATTTAACATTCTTTTTCTTTACCAATCCTTGATATAAATCAGAAATTTTATTCACCATATCTTTTATCGCAAACCTATCCTTAACCCAATTCTTAGCTTTTTTGGACATCTCTAATCTTCTTGATTTATCTTGCAATAATCCGTTTATGGCGCTGGCTAAAGCGCGGGAATCTTGTGGCTTTACTAAAACGGCAGTCAATCCATCTCTGACCACCTCGGGTATTCCGCCCACATTCGTGGCAACAATCGGAATTCCCATCATCTGTGCTTCAAGCAAAACCATCCCTACTGCTTCGTTTAAAGAAGGCAAAACCAGCAAATCCATAATTGAAAGCAACTGTGGTATATCCTGTCGCCAACCAGAAAAAATAAAATTTTCTTCTCGCCCTAACTCCTTTACCCTTTGCTCTAATCTCTTACGCAGGCTCCCTTCTCCCACAATGAGAAATTTTACTCTCTTGTTTTTTAGCACTTCTTCTGCTGCTTCAATAAGGTATTCTAATCCTTTAATCGGTTCAAGTCTACCTATGAATCCTACTACCCCCTCACTAACCCCAATGCCAAAATCTCTTCTAATACTATCTTTATCAATACCGATATCTGTATATTTATCCAGATCTAATCCTTGATAAATAACTTCAAGTTTTTTTTCATCTGCAACCTTAAATTTTATAAAATCCCTTTTTTCCAATTCCGTCAAACAGATTATTTTATCCGTAAAATGAGAACAAAACTTCTCAATTATTATAATCAAACGGCTGAAAAACCAATTAAAGTAACCGTAGAAATTATGGCCGTGGGGGGTATGGATAATTACCGGCACCCCTGCTAAATAAGCCGCTAACCTTCCTAATGCGCCGGCCTTGGCAGTATGGGTATGCACGATATGAAACTTTTCTTTCTTAAAAAAACAGTACAATTGCATAAAAGCAATCAAATCCCTAAACAGATTGATGTTTCTTCTTAATTGAGAAACAATTATAGTCCTGTCTTTAAATCTCCTTAAGAAATCTTTGGTTTCCTCAGCAGGAAAAAGCGTCGGGCCAGAAATAAATTTTATGTCATATAAATCCGGGTTAAGATGCAGACAAATCAAACGCACAATATCGGGTGAGCCGCCCCAATCCATTCTGGTGATTATCTCTGCTATCTTTAGCTTGGTCATATTAGTATCTGTACAATTCTGTGCATCTTACACAGGCAGGAAAAATCTTATTTTCTTTAAGTATTTTGCGAAATCTAATTGCCTCCTGGCTATTCCAAATTTTCATAAAATTGGCTTCCTTTACATTGCCAAAAGAATAAGTACTGTTTAAACATGGCCTTACGTGACCATCAGGAAAAACATAGGCCACAATCCAAGGGCTCAAACAACGGCCGGAATATTGGCGGGGATGATAGTAAGGATTCCCATAATAATCTTTCAGTTCTGCATAAGAAAAATTAGGATAGAAATCAATACTAAAATTATGTTTGGTTTTAAGGATATCTTTCATTTTTTGATGTAAAATTTCTACATCTATTTCCGGCTCAAAGGCAAATCCTTGCCAGTCACTAGATGAACAGGAAAGCACTTTATCAAATTCTTTTTGTCTATTAAGAATCTCCGGGGTAATGAAGATAAGGTTATGGAAAGTCAAAGAATTAGCCCTTGCCTCGTTTGCTACATCAAGTAATTGCTCCAAATATCGATAGTTATACTTGGTTATCGTACATTGCAGATTAATAAAGGGGGTTCTGCTCTTTCTTTCGGCTTTCAAGATATTTATCCTTTTTAGGCCCTGCATTATTTTTTCAAACAATCCTGACATACCGCGAATCTCATTATGGAGCGCTGCATTCCCATCCAAAGAGACATTTAATTCATCTAAACCGCTTTCCACAATATCTTGCGCCAACTCTTCTAAGAGAAAGCCATTGGTAATTATTAGACAATGCATCTTTTTTTGTTTTATATACTTTATTAAATCTATGCAATGGGGATATATCAATGGCTCGCCTCCAAAAAGGGTGATATTTGGCTTAAAAGTGGAGACATCGTCAATTATGGATTGAAGTTGCTGGAGGGATAGTTCTTCTTTGATGAATTGGATACTTTGCTTTTTGGTTACACCGCTCTCACCCCATTGCCCGCACATCTTACAACGCAGATTACATTTATGGGTTAAAAAAAGAGTTACTGCTTCTGGATAACTACTTTTACCCTTACCAAAATAATAATAAAAAAACGCCCTGAGGCGCTTAAAACCCACGCTTAAGGCATAGCCGGGTTGCCTTAAAAACTTATTAAAAAACCGGTTAAAATTCCTAAAAAGCGTCATTTTACGGCTTTTTTAATAACTTCTATGATTTTACCCAAATCTTTTTCGGTTACCAACGGATGCACCGGAACGGTCAAGAGATGCTGGGCAAAATAACAGGCATTGGGAAAATCGTCTTTTTTATAGCCCAAGTCAAAAAGATGGTGTAATGGCATATAATACATCCTGGATGTTTCGATGCCTATCTGGCGTAAACTACGTTCTACCTTCTCAAGTTTTTTTAAATCTTTAAAAACAATCGGCAGACGGTTAAACGCAGGCGTTGAATCGACGGAGATATTCGGTAAAATAAGTGAATCTATGTCTTTTAAGGCCTCCATAATTAGCATTCCATTATAATATCTTAGGCGGCTTGCCTGTTTTATCCTTCTTAAAAGCGAAAGCGCGACTGCCGCCTGATAATCAGTATATCTTTTTACAGAAAAATCTTCGGGGGTTGGCCGCTCCTTCAGGTTTTTGAGAACAGGGCTTAATAACCCGTACCAAAACGGCCTCATCGCCAAAGCCAATGCAAAGAGCTTTAATTCTACGGCGGCGGTATAAATAACGCCTGCGTCCGGAATATTCTCTAATAATTTAGCGATATTTCTCGCAACCGCTTCGTTATTAGTCGCAATACAACCCCCTCCATAAGTAGGAAGATTTTTTCCCCGGTTAAAACTATAGAAACTGGCATCGCCCAGACATCCAACCTGGGAATTCCCCAAGGCCTGACAGCAATCTTCAATAAGAGGAAGCTGTGGATAACGCTGTTTTAATCCGCCCCCTGCCTCAGAAGTAATTCCAAACATATGCACTACTACTATACACAAAGTATTTTGCGAGATAACCGCATCTAACGCATTTAAATCTATGTTAAAGTCCTTAAGGGAAATGTCGCCCAAGACCGGCCTTAATCCCGCTTTCTTTATCGCTACTACTAAGGCAGATGCAGTATAGGCAGGAATAATTACCTCTTTTTTCTCGGAAAACATTTTAAGCGCCTCAAGCAGCATAAAAAAACTGCTCGTGCCAGAATTAAACAAAAATACATATTTTGAATTAAAATACTTAACCAGCGCTTCTTTTAGCTGCATCTGCCTAGAAGACAGGCCGCCAATAAAGAATAAGTCATTTAAGCCGAGAGGATGGGCGACTATAGGTATTAACACTTCTTTGCCTCTATTAAAATAATCGGCGAAAATATATTATAAGGGAAACCTAAACATTTTTTGCGTATAACCTTAAGCCCAGACTTATCAAGAAAAGACGTTATTTCTTTAAAGTTGTATGTCTTTAATGGTAAATTTACAACTGTTCCATCATAATATTTAGCCAGCCGGTATTTTAAAAAAAGTAGCGGGTTCAAACTATTTCTTATATCAATAATCACCTTTCCGCCTTCCTTGCACACCCTGCCCATCTCTTTAATGCTTTGTGAAACTGCCTTTTTTTCGGGCATATTGAAAATAGTGTTGATACAAAAAACCATATCAAACACAGAGGTCTTGAAAGGAATTTTCGCAGCATCCGACTGAAATATTTCTGCATTGACTGCGTTTAATCTTTGCCTTGCTTTTAATAACTTTTGCAGAGAAATGTCTATACCACTCAATTTTAAAGATGGCCTTTTCTCTGTCAACTTCCTTAAAAATAATCCCTCTCCGCAGCCAACTTCAAGAATTCTACCGCTTTCAATATCGCAAAGATCAAGTGCTGCCTGGCGTACTTCTGTCTGCCAGATACCTCCTGATGCCTCTCCTTTTTCTTCAGACCGAGAGGTTTTATCGCGAAACCAATAGTAGATTTTCTTCAGCATTTTATTATTCTAGTCCCAGCAATTTTGAGACAGCATCCGTAACTTCTTTTGGAGAAATTATTTTTAGACACTTTAAATCAGCACAACTAACTTTATTGCAAGGGGAACAATCTACTTTTTGATATAAAACAATTGCCTTATCCGAAATATTTCTGGGGTCGTAACGCGCCGGCCAACCGGGACCAAAAATAGCCACCAAGGAAGTTTGAAGAATTGCGGCGATATGCATTGGCCCGGTATCATTGGTAATAAAAAGACGGCACCTTTTTATTAAAGCAGCCAGTTCTTTAATCTTTAATTTACCCATAAAATTTATTGCTTCTAATTTAGTTATCTTTATCAATTTATCCGCTAAATTGTTTTCTTCTATTGTGCCGGTAATTACAAACTTACAAGATATCTTCTCATTAATATTAATCATCACTTTGGCGAAATTTTCTATTGGCCAGCGACGAGAGGGCTCTCCGCCGGGATGAATACCGATAAGGATATCCTTTTCAGATATACCTTCTTTATTTAAGATTTCATCTACTTTTCTTAAATCTGTCTTATCTATCTTAAAGTCAATATTTTTATCAATTACTTCTGCCCCCAATAATCCTGCCAAATTTATGTCATATTCCATCTCGTATCTTTCTCCAAAATCTTTCTCAGGGATTTTTACATCAAAAAAATAACCCCTTCCCTCAGTGTCTCTACCTGCCTTTATCTTAGGCCGGATGAAATCCAAGAGAAATTTAATCTCTCTAGCGCTCCTTTTAGAAACAAGGGTGCGCATATTAATTGCCAGATCAAAATGCTCTTTTCTTAAATCAAACAATACTTTAAAATTTTTAAAAATCTTTCTCAAAGTTTTATGGAAAATAAATACCTCATCAATAAAAGCAAAGTCCTTTACCAGTTCATAAGCGCGCGGCACAACTAACAGAGAAATCTTGGCATCAGAAAATTTATTTTTCAGCGCCCTTAAGGCAGGCGTTGACAAAAGCAGGTCGCCAATACCACCTAAGTTAATCACAAGAATCTTCTTATAATTTATTTCTTTATTATCCATAACAATTCCAACGCCAGGAAATTTCTTAATATTGGTATTTTTGACAAATAAGGCCTGGTGATATCTGCATATTTAAATTCAAAACTAAAATTAAACTTTCTCAACAAAGACTCAAACTCCGACCGTTTCACAAGTCCATAATGTAAATCCGTAGTAGGTATATCTTCTTGCGTAATTCTACTTCTAATCTTCCAGTAAATTTCTCCAATTCTTTCTCTTATTCCGTTAGGGGTAAATATTACTGCTATCCCTTTAAGATTCAGAACACGGCATATCTCTCTAAGTAGTTTTTCTTTATCTTCAAAAGTAATGTGTTCAATAAAATCTATTGCTACCACCTTATCAAAATAAGAGTCCTTAAAGGGTAACCTGTTTGCATTACCGACTATAAATTTGGTATTTTTAGAAGTCCCGTATTTTTCTGATAATTGCCTGGCAACTTTTATTGATTCTAAAGAATAATCGATACCGACGGAATTTGTTCCGCATCTAGCGCAATGAAATGCAAATGTCCCGACACCGCAACCAATATCAAGAATTTTTTCGCTGGCCTTTGGGGCTATCGCGTCTAAGATTATTTTTATCCTCCTTTTTAAAGGCAGTTCTTTGGGTTCGTAATATTTATCTATTTGAAACTGAAGCCCTTGCTCAATAATATGGGAATCGTATACCTCTGAGGTTATCTCTTTTACCATTTCTGCCTATCTATTTGTTTTTTAGCCGCATCTAATACATCTTCCGCGGTAATCAAACGCATACAATCAAGAGTTCTACAATCTCCCGGATGGCAATTTTTGCATCTTAGATTCTTGGAAACCACAATATGATTCTCTCCCCACGGACCCCATTCCTGATAACTATCCAAAGGATGGATATTGCCAAAAATTGCCACCACTGGGACTTTTAAGGCAGCGGCGATATGCATTGGGCCAGTGCTGTTGCCGATAAAAAGATGGCACCTTTTAATTAAAGACACCAGAACGGTTAATTTAAGTCCTATTGCCAAAATAGGCCGCTGTTTCATCAAAGAAGCGATTTCCCCAACTAAATTACTCTCATTGCTACTGCCAATCAAGATTATTTTTGCATTATACTGTTTGATTAGTTCATCGCTAACTTTAGCAAAACCCTCTTTCTTCCAGCGGATATATTCCTGGCGTGCTCCGGGATGAATTACAATTTTTAAATCGTTTTTTTGGATGGCGTAATTTTTTAAAAAATCTTCCGCAATCTTTTCTCCTTCATCGGTAAGAGAAACTTCTAAACTTTTATCTTGCGTCTTACATCCTGCTCTCCCCACTACTTCCAAAGCCGACTCAACTTCATGTCTTATCCTTGTTTCCCGGTCATCTTTTATCTTATGCGTTAAGAAAAAGCCGCCTCCCCAGCCGGTGTAGCCGATTCTAAATTTGGCGGCACTTAAAAACGTAATATAGTTCTGTCGTATTCCCGGATGAAGCGCAATGGCTAAATCATAATCTCGGGCTATTTTATCTTTCTTATATACTAACAACCGGTCGATATTAGAATTATTAATAATTAAATCCAGAGTATATTCCCTAATTAAGAGATGAATTTGCGCCTGAGGAAATGTCTTACGCGCTGCTCTTATAGCAGGAGTAGATAAGATTACATCTCCTATCCTATCCAAACGGATGATTAATATCTTTTTTATTTTATCCTTCTTTTCCAATATAGGACCCTTGTCAGAAATTAACCAAAAAGGTAAAAATACAATATAACCCACCGTGTCAAATAAAAAGTATGCTATTTTTCTAACATATCTCGCCAGGCGAAGCAGGCCTAAAGATTTTAAAATAGCCTTAAACATCTGCCTATTTTTCAATTACTTCTCTAAACTTTTCTTTTATATTCTTGTAGTCATAAGCATTAACTAAATTATCCCAGGCCGAATCCCACTTAGTATTATATGCCTTATTTAAATTGTTTACCCACTCCTCTATGTTAAGGTCGGCAAAGAAAACATTTGGAAAGCCCAAAATTTTTGCCTCCGCCAAAGGCGATGAAATTACAATTTTTCTTGCCGCTGTATACTCAATAAGCTTGATTTGAAAAGTAAGATTTTGAAATAAAGATGGCTTATGAGGTATTATACCTACATCTATCAATTGAAAATAAAGACCTATCTCTTCTTTTGCGTTTATGCCGCCAGTAAAAATAACATCATCAGCAGAATATTTTTTCACTAAATTTCTTACCCTTGTATAAGCGCCAACCCAGAGTAAAATAGATTGGGGTATCTTCGCCTTCAATTTCTTAAAGGCCTCAACAGTTATCTCAATATCTACCCACTCACCCATATTGCCAATATAACCGATTACCCATTTTCCCAAAAGATTATATTTCTGTCGTATCTGTTCTACCTTAAGGGGGTCAACCGAACGCAGCCTTTCGATATCTGCACCATTGGGTATAAATATTGGGTTATTGCAACAATAATTATTTTTTACATAATCGGCTAATCCAGAAGAAGCAACCGTAACTACATCTGCTTTTTTTATCTCTTGTATAACTCGATCTTGAACAAATTTATTAAAAGATATCTTCTCGGCAGTAACTGGTAAGTCCGCTAAATCATAAATATATTTAAAATTGCGGCTTGGGGGAATACTAAACATATAATAACTGCCATTTATAACTGTATCCAAACCTTCTTCGTCAACAAACTTATTCAGCCAAAAAGAATTGAATTTCACAGCCAAATTATAAGGCCGATGCAACAGAGGGAATTCAATTATTTCTATCCCTTCTCTTAAATATATTTTTTTTATTTTTAAAATATCTTTTAATGCACAAAAGAGGCGCTCTCTAAAAATAAGATTTTCAGAAACATTCCAGTGAAAAAGATATATCTTATAATGTTCTCTAAGCGCCTTGGCTATTTCTATTAATCTTATTCTTAATTTTTCTAAATACGGTTGGTGCGGAATAACCAAGACCTTTTTCATATCGCCATCCTTTTATTCAAAATATCCATTATTTCCTCTACCCGCCTTGACCAAGTATTTTGCAAAGCCAAGTTTTTTCTTTTCTGAAACAAAGCAGGGTTATTTTCAGACAAGGCCATTCTCATTAATGCGGCAAATTCTTCTTTTGAGCAGGCGATATAAAGATAATCTTTAAAATCTTCAAGTTCTGCTAAATCGGTAGAGACAATCGGTCTTCCAATGGCTAAATAATCCATTACTTTGGTGGGAAAACTAAGAGTTAACGCAGGTAGATACGGCAGGAGAGAAATATCAAAATAACTGGCGTAATTAATCAGTTCTTCATACTTCTTTGCGCCTAAAAAAAAGATATTGGGACATCTTTTAAGCCGTGACCAATCCGTACGTTCATAATGAATATCGCCAATCATCACTATAGAAATATCTGGCAAATTATTACTTATATATTCTAGCAATTCTATGTCTATTCTCTCATTTATCGTGCCTAAATATCCGGCAATCGGCTTTTTAATATTCTTAAGGTCAGGGGGGATTTCCATCTGTGTATGGCTAAAAACCTTATATACCGTGCCATCTAAAAGGCGATATGTGTGAGGATTTAATTTTTTGGCTTTTTCTAAGAGATAAAAAGAAACGGTAAACACTATATCCACCTCTTTAATAATCTTTTCTTCCAGTTCCACCACATATTTTTTTCTTTTCTCACTTAATTCAATAAAATAGTCCGCCCATTCTTCTGCCCAGTCAAATACAGATATCTCTCTTTCTCTAAACCATTTTAGCAGATGATAATCAAAGGGATGATAAAACCAAAGAACGGTCGGCCTTGAAATCATTTTTCTAATTTTTAATCTCAGCCAGGCAACAAATAAGAAAAGGTTAAGGTTATAAATGAAATAAATCCTAAAGGCAAAAGGTATGAAAAAAATAGGGGTGAAAATAAACAATTTTTTTGTTTCTTCGGCAGGTTCAAATTTAAATTTAAGCGCCCTCATCCAGCGATGGCGGTTTTCTTCAGTTTTCAATTCAAAAAAAGGTAAAATTAAAAGCCGCCAAAAATTCAGCGCCGGTTCAATATACAATACCTTGCCGACATCTTCGCGCAGCGCCAGATGTAACATAAACTGCTGTTTACGCGCCCTTCTTTTCTCCCAGTTATTTATAGAAAAGCAAACAAAGTTCATGGAATAAACGCTCCTTACAAGTCCGAAATAGTCTTCTTTACCTCATTAAAAATATCAAGGGCAGTTATTTTTTCTAAACATCTCTTTGTCCCTAACCTGCATTCTCGGGCAGTAAACATAACGAATGAACATGGCGCACAAGGCAAATCAAGGGGTCGGACAACTTTAACCTTTGGAGAAGGCGCCAGTTGCTCCTTTGTCTCCACTGGCCCGGCAATATCAATTACCGCTGTCCCCATGGCATTAGCAATATACAATGGCCCACTGTCTACAGAAATAAACAAATCCAATTTCTTGCATAAAGCAGCAAATTGACCCAAAGTAAGCATACCAGAAAAATCAAAAATATCTTTTTGCTCCATATATGAGATTACCCTTTGCGATACATCTCTATCTTGTTGAGAACCCGTAATAATTACTTCTATTTTATTTGTATCTAAGAGCATATCAATGAGCTGGGCGAATTTTTGTTCCGGCCACTGTTTAAATTTATTTGCGCAGGATACATTAATCCCAATAAGGTATTTTTTATTTTTAAGACCGCATTTGTCTATTAATTCTTCTATAAATTTCTGATTATCCGACGATACGAATAGTTGGCGCCTTATATCCGGATGTTCTATCCCTATAAATTTTAGCATACTCAGATAAACTCCAGTAGAATAACTGCCTTTCTCATATTTAACCAATTTTGTATTGGAAACTTTGTAAAATAGTTTTAAAATAGGATGGACTGAAACATTGGGCAAGGTAACCCGGTTAGATATGAAAGCAAGAAACACAAAGAAATCAATCCAACTCTGACTGGATAAATTAAATGACCAGTCATAATTTTTATTAATCATTTCAAAAAGTATTCTAATTTTTTTAAGCCGAGGAATTTCTGCTTCCCAGATTATAATTTCATCTATATGAGGGTCGTATTTAACTAATTCTCTGAGCTGCGGATTGGTGAGAATAACAGTAATAAAGGATGTCGGCGCATATCTTTTTAATTCTCTGCACAACGGAAGCTGCGCTACTAAATCGCCAATTTTAGATTGCATAAATAAAACTACTTTTTTGCCCTCACTTTTTTTTCTTTTTAACAACACAAAGGGAGAAATAACAAAAGCCAGCAAAAGCCAAATTATAAATATATAAGTATCTACCATTGTTATTCTCTGCGAGACTGAGCAACTATAAACAAATCATCTCCCCGGTTAAGATTATAGATTAACCTGCCTAAAGAATTATGTAAAAAGTGACTTCCTTCTTGAGCATCTCCTTCTTTAATCCATAATTCCACATTATCTTCTAAATTAGTACGCCTCACCGGCTTAATGCCCAGAATTATTTTAAGATATTTTTTAAGTTGACGCAGCATCATATAAATTTCGCTAATCATCGGTAATCTAATCAAATTTTCTATAAACGGCCGATTTAAACCATCCCAGACCTTGCTTTTTAAAAAAATAATCTCAAATCCTGCCTTTTTTAAAAGAGTTATTAAGGTCTTTTTATTAAAATAAAATAAATGCTCCTTATGAATTCTCAAGCCCTCCCATTTATAGATTCTGGATATCGGGCTATCAATATCCGGTATCTCAATTATTAGCCAGCCGGATGAAACAAGGAGCTGTTTTATCATTTCTAATATCTCCAGAGGATTAGAAAAGTGCTCCAAGACATGAAAAGCAGTAATCACATCAAAAGGTCCTTTTGCTTTTATCTGGAGAAAGGCCTTTTCAAAAGAATCATTAATCACATCTAAACCATTCTTTTGCGCATATCCAGCAGTGAAAATATTGGGTTCGCAGCCAAAAACCTGAAAACCCCTTTTTTGCGCTTCTTGCATAGTGATACCATCGTTAGCGCCGATATCGAATAATCTTCCTTTAAAGGGGATTATCTTTTCTAAAATATCAAATCTTAAAATAGCATCGCGTTGGCGGCTGGCCATCTTTAGAGGGTCTTCTAGGGTTTTGCGATATTTATCTAAATTAAAATAATAGCCTTCTTCAATACCTAAAACATCCCGGTAGATGAGGCCGCATCTTTGACACTTAACAATTGCCAAAGGCGGATAGAGTAAATCTACATTGCTCTTCTCACAAATAATACAGTGTTTAGCTTGGGGCTTCATATTCTTTTAATATTTTTTTAAAAGCAAAAATAGCAATGAGATGACCAATAAGATAGGGATAGACAAATAATAATGCACTGCCTCTACTACCTATGGATGGGACAATTACTAAGGATAAAACAAACATCGTGGCTGCGCTGAAGAAATTTACCAAAGTAAGAGTACCTAATCGCCCCAGCGATAAAAATGCAGGCCTTGTCCATACCAGAATAGTAGCAATAATTATTCCCAAAAGCATAATCCTTACCAAATTGGCTGAAGGCAAAAAGGCTAACCCTGCGCTATGTTTGATAATCCAATCTATGGTTATAAAAGTAATCAAGGCCAAAGGCATTGTTAAACTGGTCATAAAAATAGTTACTTGCTTAATGAATCTTTTAAATCCTAAAATGTCGCTCATCCATAGTTTTGCCAGATAAGGATATATGGCAGTATAAAAAGGATTGCTTATTAAACCAAAGGTGTTGACAAAGTTCTTTGCCAAACGATAAAAACCTACTTCCTGTGCATTTCTAAAATATCCCAATATCATTATATCTATATTCTTAGTAAAAAGTGTAAATAACTCATTCAGATTTGTATTGAACAAAAATTTAATTATTTCTTTACGTCTGGGGTAAAGTAATGATATCTTTGAGTTGAGGGGTAGATGGGGGATTGATTTTTTTATAATCTTAAGAGAAGAAAATAAAAGCACGCTACTATTTATAAAAGCAGCTATTAGATAATTAATTAATAAACTTTTTATTCCTCCCTTCGTTAAGAGGGCAATCGCGATTGCCACAAATCTAATTGTTTCTGCCATTGCTGAATATAAGGATAGCCAAGTAAATTTCTCAAAAGCAGAAATGACACCATAACAAGTGCCATCTACTGTTTGGACAAGCAAAATAATTGAGTAAAGTATTATTAGATTGCTAATTGCTGAATGATGCATTATGCGTATCGAAACAAACTTAGCAGTGAAAACTACGATAAGAAATGCCAGGATTCCCGTGGATAAATCTATAAGATAACAAAGCTTTATTGTCGCCAAAATTCTTTCCTTATCTTTTTTTACCATAAACTCCGAAGTATATTTTACAACCGTTTCTTTGACACGAAAATCAACCACCTGATTAACCAAAGTCACATATGCTGTAATAAGAGCAAGCAGACCATATTTTTCTACGCCTAGAAAACGCGCCACTAATATTGCCTGAAGAAAAGAAATAGCATAAATCCAGCTATCTGAGAAAAATAGTTTTGCTGAATTTTTAACTAAAATAATTATCAGAGGACTAAAAAGATAGGAAAATATATTTAAGAAGTTTCTTTTAAAGAAAGACATCGCTGGGGTAAAATTACGATAATCGCCGTCAAAAACCAGAAGGGCTCCATTATGCGCACAATGATAAAGGTCTCGGCGGTAAAAGCCTGCGTCAATAAGCCAACCAGAGCGCAGATATAGCCGAGGCTAAAACCGCAAACAAAGTCATCATCGTACCTTGACTTGTAAACCTGCCAGGCCGCCTTAAAAATCATGGCGATAAGCCAGGAAAAGATGAAAAAACCTATTATGCCCACTTCCCTTAAAATTCTGGCGTATTGATTATCAATTATTATGCCCGCTGGTATACCCTGACCAATAAGGGGATGGTCCTTCCACTTCTCAATAGCCTCGCGCCAAGATTCAATCCGCGCAGAAGAAGATTCATCAAAAGTAAAGTTCCTTCCTAATATAGAATAGGTTTTACTGCCCACAAAAGTCGCTCTAACTCTCTCGCGAGCTTGATGAGGAATAATGCGCGAAGAGAATAAAATAAATATCACCAAAACAAAGAACAAATACAATCTTGATTTTTTATTTATAATCATAAAAGAAATAAACATAATGATAAAACCAAACCATGCACCGCGTGATAAAGTAAATAGAAATGGCACACCCATCAGGCCTAAAAGCAATAATAGTATAAACTGTTGCTTGCGAGAACTAGGATAAAGTGCTAATCCAATAACAATACCCATCATCAAAAGCAAATACCCGGCCAGGGTATTTGCTTCTCCGCCTTCTCCTTCAAAGGGAGCGCTAACCCTTACTCCTGTGCCTATCTGCGTAAATGCGTATAAACTGACAATGGCAGCGACAAAAAGCATAAAATATAAAAAACGCTTTGCCTGTTTAATATCGCGCAGGTTATTCACAACCATAAAAAAGAGCAAAAAATACTCAATATATTTCAATAGATACAATACCCCTTGTTGTATTTTCACATCCCCGCGCAGCGCCCCTAAAAGAGTGGAGAATATACATATGCCTATATAAGCAAGGATCGGCTTATTCAAGGGGTTGGTTTTTAACAGTCCGAGTTCCTTATACACCGCCATCTTAGCCAGCCAGCCGAAAAATATGACAATTAAAAAAATATCGTCTAACCTGAGCACCACCGCCCTGCCAGGAATGCCACCGATATCAAACTCCGGAGACAAAAGCATGGAAAATATCAGGATAATCAACGCGAATTCCGTCTTTATCAAGGCAACGAGAAATATGAAAGCGGCAAGCACCGTTAATAACGGTAGTAGCGGGAGCCGGCCGGGGATACCATTTGCCCCTAAACCGAGGATAATAAGAACGCTGCTAACTATAACTAAACAGAAGTTTTGTCTGAAGGATTCATTTCTTTTCATCATCAGGATTCTATTTAAAGCGCCTATGCACGCCAAAGGCATAAAAACAAATTGCCGCGATTAACATTAATATCACTGCCAAGGCATTCATTTTCTTATGATGAAACGAAAAAAGTGCCAACGTGCAGAAGACGATAGTAACTGCAGCGCTCAGACCCAAAAGAAAATTATACCCTTTTTTAGAACTTAAGGTAAACTTTGCCACAAAATAAAATGAAATTAAAAGCAGCGCTAATAAAAGATTGTACATTGTATAAAAAATTAAAGGGGCCCTTTGCCAAGCCCCTTCTTAATTTTATATTAATAATATTTCCTATCCGCTAAAGAATCTCGCTTCAACTTTTCTTTTTTTCTTCTTCACTGCTATAATACTTTTTATATTGATAATAATAAGGATAACCCGAAAGCATCTCTGTACCTGCCCGGGTGTGATTTAAAACTATCCCCAAAACCTTCCCACCCGCTGACTCAAGCTGAACTTTGGCTCTTAAAAGGGCATCGCGCGCGGTTCTGCCTGCCTCGTAAACTATGACCACACCGTCAACGCGTGATGCCAATAGCGCCGCATCAGTAACCGGTAACACCGGAGGAGAATCAAACAATATCACATCAAATCTTGACTTCAATTCATTGATAAGGTTATCCATTTCTTTTGAATCAAGGATTTCTGCGGGATTGATCGGAATGCGGCCGGTGGGAAGAATCCAGATATTTTCCAGCCCCGGAGTACGCATTACTGTTTCTAAACCACCCTCGCCTAATATAATATCCGACACACTAAGCAAGGCCTCTTCCAAGGTTGCGGTCTTGCTTATAATTTCATTAATCCCTACTCCTTCTTTTTTAATCCCAAAAGTCCGAGTCAGACTTGGCCGCCTCAAATCAGTAGAAACCAAAAGTGTCTTGGCACCGGTCTGGGCAATAACTATTCCTAAATTTATTAAAACTGTGGTCTTTCCTTCCTGAGGTCCGGTAGAAGTAACAAGAATGGTTTTTCGTGAAGGGCCTAACTTAAGATTGGTACGAATAGTACGATACGATTCAGTAATAATTGATTTTGGTTCATAGTGGGCAACCAGCCGGATGTAACTTTCCTGGGAGCGCGTCTTTTTCTTAGGAAAGAAATACCCAAGTATTTTATCAACTAATTTAGCCTTATTTTTTTCTCCGGGCACATCTTTTATGGATGGAATTACCCCTAAAACGCTTAACTTGGTAATGGATTCTACGTCTTCAATGGTGGCAATGGAAGTATCAATGCTTTCTTTTATAAAGGCAAATATCAATCCCAATATCATCCCCAGCAAACCGCCGAGAAAAACCGCCTGGAGCCGACCGCGGTTAGCCGGGGAAGAAGGCATAAATGCCGGGTCAACCAACGAAACATCGCCAATCTTCTGTGCCTCGGTAATCCGCGCCTCCTCAAGTTTTTCTTTAAGCATAGAATAGAGTTTACGGCTGACCTCAATCTCACGATTTAACCTTGCATACTCAAGTTCTTGACCAGAAAAGCCCTTAAGTTGACTCTCTAAATCTCTTATCTGATCCCTTACCTGTTTTACCTGAGGATGCTTTTCGGTATATTTTTGTAAAAGCGTAACTAACTCAAATTCTAAATCCGTCAGTTTCTTTTCTATCGGCTGACTCAAACGGATATCCTTGACTTCCTCTCCAAATTGCCGCAGGCGTTCTTCTGTATCTTTCAATCTTTTTTCTAAAATTGATAGCTGTTCCTCAATAAACTGGCGGGTAGTGCGTGCCTGCT
>JAMWDD010000086.1 GCA_023818885.1 Candidatus Omnitrophota bacterium
CTTCCGCTTTTTTGGTCCCGACGAGTAAATAAGAATTCCTGCCCATATCTCCGGGAATGATTACGGGTTGACCGATTTTTTTGTATCTTTCCGGAAGCGCCGGATGCCCCGGGCCAAAGGCGCGCGTGGCACCTTTTCTGTGCACACATAAGCTCTTAAGTTTTCCATTGACTTCATACCTTTCTATCTTTGCGATATTGTGCGCTACATCATAAATCAAAAACATTCCCATCTCCTGCCAACTTTTCTTAAAGACTTTTTCAAAGGCCAGACGTGTAAGGTGCATTAAACACTGCCGGTTTGCCCAGGCGTAATTTGCCGCACATTTCATCGCTGCCAGATAGCTTTTGCCTTCAGGTGAATTTACCGGCGCGCAGGCAAGTTGGCGGTCGGGAACATTGATATTGTATTTCTGCAGGCAGTGTATCATACTTTTTACATAATCATCACAAATTTGATAACCTAAACCACGGGAGCCGGAATGGATCATTACGGTAATTTGTCCTTCTGTCAAACCAAAGGCATCGCATAAATCCCTGTCATAGAGTTGGTCGATCATCTGTATTTCTAAAAAATGATTCCCTGAACCCAAAGTCCCGGACTGCGCCTTTCCCCTTTCGTAGGCCCTTTCCGAAACTGCTTCTGGATCCGCGCCCTCTATGGCTCCGCGCTCTTCAGTGCATTCCAGGTCTTCCTCGGTGCCATAGCCCTTTGCCACTGCCCAGGCCGCGCCCTTGACTAAGATTTCTTTTTCTTCTTTTGCACTAACCCGGATTTCTCCTTTTGAGCCTACGCCTGCTGGCACGTCAGAAAATAAAACGTTAACCAAATCTTGGATCTTATCCTTTACCTCGTCATATTGAAAGTTCGTCTTTAAAAGCCGCACCCCGCAATTTATATCAAACCCAACTCCGCCGGGAGAAACCACACCGCCTGCTTCGATATCCGTAGCGGCTACGCCTCCGATACAAAAGCCATAACCCCAATGTATATCCGGCATAGCTAAAGAAGCATTAACAATGCCCGGCAAAAAAGCGACGTTGGCCACCTGTTCGGGCGCTTTATCCTGACGGATATCTTTTAGAAGTTTTTCATCCGCGTAAATAATCCCCGGAACACGCATTCCCGGCTTGTAGGACTTCGGGATACGCCAACGATAATCGTCAATTTTTTCTAAAGGGCCTTGCCAGAGATCCATCTTACTCCACTAAATATCAAATATTATCTGTGTCTTAAAACCGGTCTCTATCTTCTCAACCTGCAAATCCGAATAAGTCACTGCCTTTACCTCGGTCTTAAGTAGATGGAGTTTAGGATTAAACTTTTCACCGCTTGCCTCTGCCTCCAATCTAAAATTATCTAACGATTTAATAAAGAATTTCTTAAATAATATCCCTTTTGAATTGTACCGATAGAGTAACTCTCTGAGCCAAGCAACCAAGAGGTCCTCAATATTTGTCTCTTTTAAATTTATCTTAAAACTCATCTTCGGCCTTACATTTTTCAGGTCAGCAATAATCTCAAACATACCCTCTGCGGCATTACGGAATAACTCTTTTAAATTTCTGCCATATACCTGGATACCAATATCTGCGGTATGTTCGATTAATGTATATTTCTTCACGATTAATTCCTAACAAAATGAGCCGCGAAGGAATCGAACCTTCAACCCCCAGATTAAGAGTCTGATGCTCTACCAATTGAGCTAGCGGCCCATAATCACAAACTAATCTTATCATCTTCACCAGAATTTAGCAAGATTAAAATTGACCGAATATTAAAAGAACTATTTTGAAGGGGTCTTTTTTAAAAAGATTATTCCGGTAAGAATCAAAATTCCACAGATAACCAGCGCGGTTATGGATTTTGGGCCAGTAATGTCGTTTACTGGTTTTCCCGCAAGTTTATCATACGAGAGAACAAAAAGCGTACCCAGTAGGCCAATTGCCATCAAAATTACACCTTTTTTCTGCATAATTCACCTCCCTTAAACTTAAATGAGACCTCTTGTAACTGCTTATATTACAAAAGGATAGGGAGCAGGGAAACGTCCCTACTTTATTACGCTACCCACGCTTACTTCTCTGTCTGGCACAATCAAAGAGATTCCCTTCTCATCACTCGCCGCCAAAAGCATGGCCTGGCTTGTTACACCTCTTAACACTGCTGGTTCCAAATTATTCACTACCACGATTTGTTTTCCCATAAGTGCATCTTTATCAGGATAACACATCTTAATCCCGGCAACAATCTGTTTAGTTTCATTCCCCAAATCAATGGTAATTACATAAAGCTTATCGGCATGGGGATGGTCTTGAACCTCTTTAATTTTCGCTACCTTTATTTCCAACTTCTTAAATTCCTCAAAGGTTACCATTGCCTTACTCCTTTTTTAAACGCGCCTGGCAGGACTTGAACCTGCAATAGCCAGTTCCGAAGACTGGTGCCTTATCCATTAGGCCACAGGCGCAATCTAAATAATCTGGCACTTCTCCCCTAAAATTTCTTTTATCTTATTCAAGCGGCGCTTATCCGGTGGTCTTATCCCGGCTACAGTTGTATGGCGTATGGGCCGATTAAGTTGAATCTTGTCGGGATTGATCCGAGTAATTACCTCGTTTAACTTTTGAATATGTCTTAAGTCATCATTTACGCCGCGCACAAGCATTACCTCCAGCCAAATCTTACCTTTGTATTCTTTACGTAAATCAATCAGGCCATTTATAATCTCATCCACTTTAACTCCTTCCGCAGGTCGGTTTATCTTCTGGAATACATCCTGGTCAACAGCGCTTAAGGAGGGAATTATCAGGTCAGCGACAAGCAAACTCCGGCGCACTTCAGGGTGAATTAAAAAAGAACTATTGGTAATTACTGCAACCGGGATTGAACTAATATTTTTTATCTCTTGGATAATCTCTCCTATCCGGCTATTTAATGTTGGCTCTCCTGAGCCGGAAAGGGTAATATAATTTATCTTTGTCTGGGGATTATCTTTAAGCCATTGTCTTATCTCAGAAAGTATCTCTTCTTTATTGACATATTCTTTGCGCGTTTTAGTTTTAGACAAAGTGGCGCCCAACTGACAATATACGCAATCAAAATCGCAGGTCTTAAAAGGAATAGGACTTATCCCTAAGGATAGACCCAAGCGCCGCGATAATAAAGGCCCATAAATATATCTCATGGCTCATTAAGCAAATAAAAAGGGATAGCACACAAAAACTATCCCTTTTATTTTATCTTAATTTTTAAAAATTGTCTACTGACGAAAAATCTAAATATTAATCACCGAATTCTGACTTCCCATGGGATTGGGTACATTAGATTTACAGGCAGGGTCAGTCCACCAATTGCCATCAACGATAAACTTATACTCGTATCTACCAGGGCTTAAATCTAATTTTTTCTTCCAGGTGCCCTTGCTATCTTTCTTCATCTTCAAGGAATTAGTATCCCAACGATTAAAATCTCCTGCCAAGGTAACATTCCTTGCATCAGGCGCATAAAGCTTAAATTCTACGCTCTTTTTTCCTGCCATCTCCTACCTCCTTTTTCACCCTTCTCAACTATTTAGTTTACACAAAAAAAAATCCCTGTCAAGAGAAATAAATGCCATGGCCTTCTTGGCCATGCCGTTTTAATCTCGATAAAAAAGGAGAAGGTTACACACTGACAATACAAATATTGTTACTATTTGCTAATCTTAGACTTACGTCTCTGTCTAAAAAGAGGGTCTTCTCTGCCTCAATGGCTAAACAGGAGGCCCGGGCATTTATCAGATTCTTTATTGTCTTTAAACCCACTACCGGAATATCAAAACGCATATCTTGTTTAGGCTTACTTACCTTAACCACTACTATTCCACCGCCAGTGATTCTGGCTGCCCGCTGGATAGTCACATCCGTTCCCTCCAATGCCTCCACAGCCACCACGGTCTTATCTTTTACTGCCACGGTCTGGCCGATATCTAAAGCGGCAATGTATTTGGCCACCTCCCAACCAAAATAAATATCCTCCCAGAGTCCAAAGGAGGGTTGCTGCGCGGTCAAAACCCCTTTTTTAGGCAGGTAATCTTTTAAAAAAAGCGTAGAATCAACCAATTTAAACCCCACTGCCTCTAATTCCGCTGCCACGGCGCCAAAGATGGTATCTGCCTTTCTATCTTTTATTTTATTTAAAATAGAAAGGAAAGCCGGATTTGTCATCACCTTCTTATTAAAAAGGTACAAGGGATTAATCTGGCCGGCCATTGCGATTTCTTCCAAGGTTTCTTTCTTAAAGATTTCTAAAATCTTGTTAAATTGCCAGACATTTATCCAATATATTTTCTCAACATACTTTTTAAGTTGCCTTTTGGTTTCACCCTTAACCGCAACCGCTATAACCGAACTATGCTGTTTTTTTGCCTCTTGGGCAAAAAGCAAAGGAAAATTGCCTCTTCCGGCGATTAAGCCAATCTTG
>JAMWDD010000087.1 GCA_023818885.1 Candidatus Omnitrophota bacterium
CTACTACCTGCAGTTATGATAAGCCGCATTTTAGAATTCAGGCGAAAAAAGTGCAGTTTTATCCGGGAGATAAAGTCAAGGCCAAGGACTTGGTTTTATATATTGGCAAGGTGCCGGTATTTTATTTTCCTGGATTTGCCAAAAGTTTGAAGGATACAGTTACGCCTGTTCAACTACAACCTGGTAAAAACAAGGACTGGGGCTATTATCTTCTTTCTGGCTGGCGGGTTAATTTTACGGAAAAGTTAAGAGGAAGATTTTTATTTGATGCACGCGAAAAATTAGGCACGGCACAAGGTTTCGGTCTTAATTACAGCGAGACAGCGCTTGGTAAGGGTGATTTTAAATTTTATTATACCCATGAAAAACCGGATGAGCCGTTGGCCGATGGTTCAGATGAGTTTGAAAGATATCTTGTGCGATTACGCCATATCTGGCAGATAGATGATGCTAATCAGATTACCGCCGAATTCTATAAAATCAAGGATTCAAAGATTAAACATGATAGTCAAGCCAATTTTCTTAAGGACTATTTCTACCGCGAGTTTGAAAAAGACCAGCAGCCCAAGACATACCTTTTATACAATCACATCTTTCCCAATTCCAGTTTTAACTTCTTCATCCAAAAGCGCACCACTGCCTTTTTTGAACAAATAGAGAAATTACCGGAAGCCAGTTACATTTTGCCGGCTTATCAGATTGGCACAACCCCTCTTTATTTTAAGACCGAGACATCTTTTTCTAACCTCAGGAATAGAGGTTTAGAAATCATTCCTTCCGATGACCTCATCAGCCGTTTTGATACATACAATCAATTATTTCTACCTTTTAAATTATCTTTTTTGAATATTAATCCTTATGTGGGTCTTCGCGAAACAACTTACAGCCGTGATATCAACAATGACTCCATTAAAGACCGCACTGCATTTTATAGTGGCGCGGAGTTAAGTACAAAATTCTTCCGCGCTTTTAGTAAAGGTTTAAGACACATAATCAATCCTGCAATAAAGTATGCTTATAATTCTAAACCCACGGTAGGCAGATGGCGCATCATCCCTTTTGATAGCATTGATACCTTAGACTCCACAAATAAACTTATATTTGAATTGAGCAATATATTACAGGCAAAGAAAAAGGACAGGACAAGGAATATCGCGATATTCAGGGTCTTTACTGATTATAATTTCAGGCGGCAACCCGTAACGGGCAAGGGTTTTTCCGATATTAATTATGACTTGGAATTACATCCTTTTGATTGGTTAGGCGTTGAATCCGATGGCCGATACGGACCCCAGGAGGGCTATTTTAAAGAAGTTGATGTGGACCTGGTTACTAAGCTGGGTAATGAGAATATCAAAGACCGGCAATTTTCCATTGGTCACCATTACGAAAGAAATGGCACAAAGAGCATGACCTCACAGCTGATTTGGCGGGTTAATCCCAAATGGAAATTTAAGGTTTATGAGCGTTATCAATTCTCTGAATTGCGCGGCAGGGGCCTTCAGGAGCAGGAGTATTCTCTTTCTCGGGATTTGCATTGCTGGGAATTTGATATAACTTACAATATTAGAAAGGACCACGGCTCAACCATCTGGTTTATTTTCCGCCTCAAGGCTTTTCCAGAAATTGAATTTGATTTCAACCAGAGTTATAACGCCCCGAAAACCGCAAGCGCAGAATCTCCTTAAAAATGAATATTTCCATCATTGGCTCAGGATATGTGGGTTTGGTTACCGGCACTTGTCTGGCGGAATTAGGCAACAAGGTTATCTGTACCGATTGCAATGCTGAGAAGATTAGACATTTAAAAAAAGGTATTGTTCCTATTTACGAGCCAGGCCTTGAGGACTTGATTAAAAAAAATGTTGATAAAAAAAGGCTTATTTTTAGCCAAGAGATAAAACCTGCGATACAAAAGAGTGAAATAATTTTTATTACGGTGGGTACCCCGTCGCGAGAAAATGGCGAGGCGGACCTGACCGGCATTGAGAATGTGGCGCGTAATATCGCCCATTATATGAATGGATACAAACTGGTGGTGGAAAAATCCACTGTCCCCGTTCAAACGGGAGAGCGGGTAAAGCAGACCATTGACATTTATAATCATAAAAAACATAAATTTGATGTTGCCTCTAACCCCGAATTTTTAAGAGAAGGTAGCGCCATCAATGATTTTATGCATCCGGATAGAATCGTGATCGGCATCGAATCTAAGAAGGCAAGGGATATCCTTTTAAATTTATATAAGCCGCTCAAGGCCCCAATATTAGTCACCGATATAAAATCCGCAGAATTAATCAAGCACGCCGCCAATTCTTTTCTGGCGACAAAAATATCTTTTATCAATGCCATTTCCCAGATTTGCGAACGTGTGGGCGCAGATGTGGAAAAGGTTGCAAAAGGCATGGGTCTGGATAAACGTATCGGCGATTTCTTTTTAGATGCCGGGATTGGTTATGGCGGTTCTTGCCTACCTAAAGACATTGATGCCTTTATTAATATTTCTGAAGAATTGGGATATGATTTTGTTTTGCTTAAAGCAGTAAGACAAGTCAATGAAGAGCAGAAGGAAGAATTTATGAGAAAAATTGAGGATAATCTCTGGATTATCCAAGACAAAACCATTGCTATATTGGGTCTTGCCTTTAAGCCAAATACCGATGATATCCGTAGCGCCCCTTCTATAGATATCGTTAAAAAATTACAAGAAAAGGGTGCAAGGATTAAGGTTTATGACCCTTGTGCAATGGAAAAGGCAAAAGCAGTATTAAAAGGAGTTAAATTTTGTAAAGACGCCTACGAAGCTGCGCGGGCAAGCGATTGTCTGGTGATAATTACTGATTGGAATGAATTCAAAGAATTAGACCTGAAACGCATCAAAAAAGTGCTCAGACATCCCCTCATTATTGATGGCCGCAATATCTACGATAGGCAGCAGATGAAGCAATTAGGTTTTAAATATGTCTCCGTGGGTAGGCCCAAGGTCATTTAAAGTTTAATGGAGCAAATTTACAGAGATTTAAGGAATAAAATTCGGCAGAAAAAAGTTAAACTTGCCGTGATTGGCTTAGGTTATGTGGGACTGCCTCTGGCAGTTGAATTCGCCAAGAAAGGTTTTTCTGTATTTGGCATAGACCTTGATTCAGAGCGGATAGAGCGCATAAAACGATGCATTCCTTATATATTAGACATAAAACTAAAGGACCTCAACGGGGTTATTAAAAAAGAGAAACTTATCCCTTCTTCTGATTTTTCTTTATTAAAAAAAGCGGATATAATATTTATCTGCGTTCCCACGCCATTAAAAAGTAAGTACCGTCCGGATATCTCTTATATCGTTAATGCGGTAAAGGAGATAAGAAGGTATCTTAAGGGAGTTAAATTAATTGTATTGGAAAGCACCACTTATCCGGAAACGACTGAAAAAGAAATTTTACCTCTTTTAGAATCACCCGGCTTAAGACATGGCAGAGATTTTTATCTTGCCTTTTCGCCGGAAAGGATAGACCCTGCAAATAAGAAGTTTCCTTTAAGGAAAATCCCCAAGATAATCGGCGGGATAAATAAAGAGGCAGCTGAACTGGCGAAGTTAATTTATAAAAATATAATTGAAAATATAGTCCTGGTTTCTTCCTGTCGCGTGGCCGAGACAGTAAAACTGTTTGAGAATACGTTTAGATTTGTAAATATTGCCTTGGTAGATGAGATGGCAATAATGGCGCATAAGATGGATATTGATATCTGGGAGGTTATTGAAGCAGCCAAGACCAAGCCCTTTGGATTTATGCCTTTTTATCCGGGTCCGGGCGTAGGCGGACATTGTATCTCCAAGGACCCTTTATATCTTTACTGGAAGGCCAGACACTATGGATTTGCCTCGCGGCTTATAAAAATCGCCTCTGATATTGTAAATTATATGCCGGAATATGTGGTAGGGCGAATAAGCCAGATATTGGATAAACAGAAGAAAAAGTTAAGCAAATCAAGAATCTTACTTATCGGCGTTACCTATAAAAAAGATGTAAAAGACCTGCGTAAATCCCCGGCCTTAGAGATAATTGAGATTTTACAAAGGCACAAAGCGATTGTTTTTTATTATGACCCCTTAATCCCTTATTTAAAATTAGACCGCATTGACCTTAAATCAATTGATTTGCATAAAGAGAACTTAAATAAATTTGATTGCGTGGTTATTACGACAGACCATTCGGCGATTGATTATAAATTTATCTTGAAAAATGCTAAATTAATCTTTGATACGCGCAATGTTTATAAAAATACGAGCGATAAAAAAATTATAAAACTATGAAAAGATACTTAGTTACTGGAGGTGCGGGTTTTATTGGTTCGCATATTGTAAAGGCCCTCGTTAAAAAAAA
>JAMWDD010000009.1 GCA_023818885.1 Candidatus Omnitrophota bacterium
AATCGATTGTCTTCACACCGTCTCTACAGAATCTGCATATCTTCTTATGAGAGATTAAAGTCCCTTCTGGCCGACGTGCTGACCCGGGTGCCTTTCTCTTATTTAAAGTATCATTCTTTAATGTCGCCATCTACCCTTTCCTCACTTTCATTCAACCAAGAATTAGCAGGATATGCCTCTTCTGTCCTCGGTTCTTCTTGTATCTCTGGTTCGGCGGTTGCCTTTTGAGCCGGCCCGAGGAATTGGATACGCTCTGCCCTCACCTCAAGAACATTGCGTTTCTGCCCAGCATTATCCTCCCAAGAACGGGATTGTAATCTTCCTTCGACAAAAACCGGATTACCCCGTCGCAAAAACTGATTACAAGTTTCTGCCTGCTTATCCCAGACCACCACTGTAACGTAACAGACCTCTTCTTTCTGTTCACCCGCCTTATCACGAAAACGTCGGTTAACTGCTAATCGCAAATTTACTACCGCCGTACCTTGCGGGGTGTAACGTAACTCCGGATCTTTGGTAAGATTACCGATCAAAAGGACTTTATTAAAATTAGCCATTGCTTTCTCCTTAAATTAGGTCTCGGATTTAACTTTGTCCTGATTTATCTTCAATCCTTAACCAATATCAAAAAACGGAGTATACCTTCGTTTAAACGATATTGCGCTTTTATTTTATTTATGGTGGGAGGTTCTAAGGCAAATTCCACTAAATAATAAATTGCCTCTTGGAATTTTTTTATGGGAAAACAAAGCTTCCTTTTCTCTTGGCCATACAAACCAGAAGAAAGCACTTGCCCGTTATTCTTTGTAATTGTATCGTTAATCTGTTGGAATAAATTTTTAGTTTCACCCTCATTCAAATCGGGTTTCACCATAAATAACGCTTCATATTTTCTCATCTTATCAGACCCCGTATATTATATTTTGCCATACATTTTATGATTCCGTATTTAAGCCAATCCCTGCAGCAATCCACTGCCTTGAGCACAACTGAATCAACGGTCTCTAATTCGCGTTGATTAAATTTACTCAAGACAAAATCCGATATCTGAGTTTTGTCTTTTGGCCGACCAATGCCAATACGCAGACGATTAAATTTATCGGTGCCTAATCCCTCGATGACGGAATCCATACCTTTGTGTCCGGCCGAAGAACCGCCTGCCCTAATCTTCAACCTACCCAATTCAAGGTCTAAATCATCGCAAACAACTAAAAGATTCTGGGGTTTAAGTTGGTATTTTTTTAATAACGAACTCACTGCCCGGCCGGAAAGATTCATATAGGTAGAGGGAATAGCCAAAACTACCTCTTTACCTTCAATAAAACCTTGACCTGCTTGGCATTGGTTTAAACGGTCCTTTATTAAAACAATCTTATTTTCTCTTGCTAATTCAAGCACTATCCGTGCACCGATGTTGTGTCTTGTATTCATATAAATTCTACCGGGATTGCCCAGGCCAACGATTAACTTCATTAAGGACTATTTCTTTTCTTCCTTCTTTTCCTTGCCTTCTGCCCCTGCCTCAGGAACCTGTTTCTTTTCCCGGATAACTTCGGGTTCCTGAGGAGCAGCTGCCTCTGCTGGTGCAACTGCTTCTTCAACTTTTATAGGTGCTGATACCGAAACCACTGTCGCATTCGGTTCATGTAAAACCTTTATTCCTTCAGGTAAAACTATATCTTTTATAGTGATAGAATCTCCAATTTTTAAATTGCTTATATCCACGACTATTTCCTTGGGAATCGCCGCCGGTAAACACTCTACTTCTATTTCCCATAAGATATGGTCCAGGGAACCACCTTCTTGCTTAACTCCCGGTGCCTCACCTTTGGTAACCACCGGAACCGCTGCTTTTATTACCTTGGTAAGGGAAATCTCATTAAAATCTACATGGATAATCTCTTCTTTTATAGGGTCGTGCTGCATTTCTTTAACCATTACATTATAATTTTTATGTTTGACATCATCTTTAACTACAAGATTTATAACCACGCCTTCTGCGCGGTGGGTATGTAAAAACCTGAGCAGTTTTGCACGTTCTATTTTTACCGGAACGGATTTTTTGCCTGCGCTATACACAATCCCCGGGATAAAACCCTTCTGCCTTAAATGCTTAACCTCTTGGCTGCCTATTTCTTTTCTTAAAGCTGCTTCTAAAATTATCTCTTCCATCTATCTTCTCTTCGCCTCTTAAGACTTGTTTTAATCAAAAAGCGCACTCACTGAGTCTTCGTTATGAATGCGTTTTATTGCCTCGCCCAATAAATCTGCAATACTTAAAATCCTTATTTTAGGATGTTTCTTATGATCCTCCAGAGGGATGGTATCGGTAATCACCAATTCATTTAATGCCGTGGTCTTGTCCACGCGACTTACTGCTGGTCCCGATAATACACCGTGCGTCACCGCTGCCCAAATACCCTTTGCCTTTGCGGCTTTTAAAACCTCAACTGCCTCAATCAAAGAACTTCCCGTCGCAATCAAATCATCAACGATTATCGCATTTTTGCCTTTTACCTCACCCAGAATATGGATAGCCTCGGTCTCTTCCGGGCTCACCCGTCGTTTATCAATTATGGCAAGACCTGCAGAAAGCCGCTTGGCATAAGCACGCGCCATCTTGATGCCACCTACATCGGGCGAAACTACCACCACATCACCCAGCCCTAATTTAGAAAAATATTCAATGAAGATGCCTACGGCAAAAAGATGGTCCAGCGGAATATCAAAGAAACCCTGAATCTGTCCGGCATGCAAATCTACAGTTAAAATCCTGTCTGCACCCGAGACGGTCAGGAGATTGGCTACCAATTTTGCCGTAATCGGCACGCGGGGTTGGTCTTTACGGTCCTGCCGGGCATAACCAAAATAAGGAATAACCGCGGTAATTCTTTTTGCCGAGGCCCTTTTAAGTGCATCAATCATAATCAAAAGTTCCATTAAGTTTTCATTAGGTGGCGGCGAAGTGGGTTGAATTACAAACACATCTTTTCCCCTAATATTCTCATTGATTTTTACCCTTATCTCGCCTTCACTAAAACGACCCACGAGGGCATCACCCAATTCAACACCTAAATACTTACAAATATTCTTTGCCAATTCTGGATGGGCGTTGCCGCTAAAAATAGCCAATTTATCCATGTCTTTACTACCTTAAAATCTTTGCCGGTACCCCCGCCACTGTTACCTTATCACCAATATTGCTATTTTTTGTGATTACACACCCCGCACCGGTAATCGCACCCTTGCCAATTTTTACCGGTGCAATAAATACTGTATCCGAACCAATAAAGGCCCTGTCTTTTATTATCGTTCTATTTTTTCGCCCTCCATCAAAATTGGCAGTTACCGTCCCTGCGCCGATATTGACCTTTTTACCAATACGACTGTCTCCAATGTAGCCAAAATGCTTCAGGAGGGTCTTATCTAAAATATGAGAACGTACTATCTCTAAAAAGTTTCCCGCCACCACATCGTCTTTTAATATTGTACCTTCGCGCAGATGGCAGAACGGCCCCACCAAACAACGCCTACCAATTTTAACACCGCTTTCAATTACTGTAAAGGGATAAATTACGGAGTCCTGGCCAATTTTAACATCCCAGTCAATAAAGGTAGTTGCCGGGTCTTTTATGCCTACTCCTCTCTCAAGGTGAATTTTTAATATTCGCTGGCGCATCACGTTATTGGCTTTGGCTAAATCCTCTTGTGAATTCACTCCCCAAACTTCATCTGTTTGCTTTGTCTTTAGCGTCCCGATGATTTCGCCTTTTTTATAAAGTATTTCAACCGCATCCGTAAGATAATATTCCTTCTTTTTATTATGCGCTCTTATCTTGGCAATTGCGGAAATGAGTTTATCTTTAGCAAAACACATAATACCGGTATTTATCTCTTTAATCTCTTTTTCAAAATCATTGGCCTCACCCTCCTCAACAATTTTCCTGACGCAATTATATTTATCGCGCAAAATCCGACCATAGCCAGAAGGATTTTCTAAATTAGCAGTTAAAAGCGTGGCAGAAAAATTGTTTTCCCTATGGTGTTTGAGGAGCCCTTTTACAGTTTCTGGTGTTAAGAGGGGATTATCCGCATATAAGACCAAAAGCGTACCCTTAAAGCCCTTTAATAAAGACAAAGCGGATTTCAGCGCATCGGCAGTGCCCAATAACTTTTTCTGCACCGCTATCTTTATATTCGGCGGCAAATATTTTCTGATTTCTCTCTCTTTATGCCCGAGGACAACGATAGTATTTTTAATCCCTAACTTCTTTACTAAATCTATTGTATAGGCAATCATTGGCCGACCACAAATAGGATGCAATACCTTGGGTACGCGGGATTTCATCCTTGTGCCTTCACCTGCCGCCAAGATTACGCAACAGATATTCTTCATACACACTTCTCCTGCCCGGTGAGGATTCGAACCTCAACAGTCAGACCCAAATTCTGATGTGCTACCATTACACAACCGGGCAAATATAAATTTTTATCCTTCTCCCGATGAAATCAGGATTCCCCCTAATTCCTGCGCCTAAAAGCTAACCTGCTTTTAAAATCTGGTCTCTGGGGCTAAATCCGTGGAACTGCTACCTGTCTTCTGCTTATCGTATGCCTCCAGAACTTTTTTCTGCAGATATTCCCTGAAGGATTGAGTTATCGGATGAGCGATATCTTTATGCTCTGACTGTAAATTTCCCGCTTCAGGAGCGGTAACCGGCCGGGGGCTGGCAGGCAATAAACTCCCGCACATATTACAATACTTACTCCTTGCCTCGTTTTTAAAATTGCATTTTGGACAGGGATATTTTATCTTGCGGGAAGGCATGGCAATAAATAAACCACTTGAACCCTCAATAACTTTTATATTCCTTACCACAAAGGCATTGTCAAATGTTACGGTTGCATAGGCCTTTAATTTTTTATCTGGTGATTCCTTGGGAAAAATTCTAACCTCGGTGATTTCCATAAGCTCCTTACCTCCTTAAATACTTTGCATCATAATGTTCTTACGACAAATACTGACCTTGACTTATTCTTAAGTTGCCGCTTACACCTTATAGCCTCCTTTCTTGCTGTAACTATCCCGAATACTGCCGGTCCCTTGCCGGACACTGAAATTGCGGTGATGCCCAAATCCTTCAGTTTCTCTCTAATCTCTAGAATATCCGGACAAATCTTACCTGAAATTTTCTCAAAACTATTAAAAAGTGTCTTGCCTAATAAAGAGAGGCTATTTTGTTTTAAAGCTAGAACTTGTATTTTAACATCTTTTTTTTCTTGCGTCAAGTTTTGAATTTTATTTTTCTCCCACAAATCATAAGCAGATTTAGTGGAGATTGTCTTATGCGGCACAACCAAGATGTGCCAAAACTTATTTCTTATATCTAAAGGAATAATTCTATCCCCTTTTTGTCTGCCCAGAGCAAAGGGTAGTTCATAAATAAAAAAAGCGACATCACAACCTAATTTCTTAGCATAAGTGAGAAGTTTTTTTTTACTTAAGCCTAAGCGCCAGAAGCGGTTTAGGCCCAATAAAACTGTCGCCGCGTTACTTGAGCCACCACCCAAACCACTGGCAGGGGGTATATTTTTTTTTATCCTTATATTTATCCCGGTCTTATTCGGAAAATCTTTCTTAAGAAGCTCGGCTGCTTTAAAGGCAAGATTGGAGTCACCAGAAGGCACCAGAGGGTGATTACAGATAATTTTAATCTGTTTATCCTTGCGTCTGGTAAGCGTGATTTTATCGCAAAGGTCTATCCTTTCAAAAAGAGTGATGAGATTATGGAAGCCATCCGCGCGTTTATCTAAGATTTTTAAATAGAGATTGACTTTTGCGGGAGAATAAAGTATAAGCCGTTTCACGCTCTAAAAATTAAAACTAAGAACTTTGGAAGATTTTTAAAACCGCTGCCTCTATATCCTGGGCAGTTAGATTATATTCTTGCATTAACTCCCGGGGTTCACCGGATTGACCAAAACGGTGCTTTATGCCAATACGGATTACTTTAGTGGGTGAATTTTCTGCTACCACCTCATCTACTGCCGAAGCCAACCCACCAATGACCGAATGTTCCTCACAAACTACAATACCCCTGGTCTCTTGCGCTGCCTTTATCACTATCTCGGTATCTAGAGGTTTAATCGTGTGCATATTTATGAGCCGCACCTTTATGCCTTTGGCCTGCAATGATTTTACCGCCTTCTCTGCCTCCGCCACCATAATTCCGCAGGCAATGATGGCTACATCATTACCTTCGGTTAAAACATAGGCCTTGCCAAACTTAAAGGGTTTTTTATTTTCTATCGTGGCAACCTTCGGTCTTCCTAAGCGGATATAAAACGGTCCTTTGTTTTCATAAGCAGCCAAAATCGCATCGCGCGTCTCTGGTCCGTCACAGGGCACAATAATATTCATATTTGCGATTGCGCGCATCAGCGCGATATCCTCCAATGCCTGATGGCTGGAACCGTCTGGACCAACAGTGATACCCGCATGGGTTGCTACTATTTTCACATTGGAATCACTGTAGCAGACAGTATTCCTTACTTGATCCCAGGCCCTGCCGGTAGCAAAAATGGCAAAAGTGGAAACAAATACCGTCTTTCCGCAACTTGCCAGTCCAGCAGAGGTAGCCATCATATTCTGCTCTGCCACGCCAAAATTAAAAAAACGGTCAGGAAACTCTCTGGCAAACAAACACGTACGGGTGGAAGCAGACAAATCTGCATCCAAAACCACGATCTCTTTGTGCCGACGGCCTAATTCAAGGAGTGTCTGACCATAAACATCTCTTTGATAAAGCATCTCCATCTCAACACCCAAAATCTTATTCCAATTCCTTTAGAGCCCTTTCTGCTTCTTCCTTTGTCGGCGCACGGCCATGAAAATCTACCACATTTTCCATAAAAGAAACACCTTTGCCTTTTACCGTATGGGCAATGATTACTGTGGGCTTTTCTTTAATGTTCTTTGCTTCCTGAAAGGCCTCAAGGATCTGTCTTATATTGTGTCCGTCTATCTCAATGGTATACCAGCCAAATGCCTTCCATTTTTCAACCAATGGCTCCAAGGCCATAATATCCTGGATTTTTCCGTCAATTTGAAAACCATTGTAATCCACAATCGCGCAAAGGTTATCGCATTTATAGTGGCTGGCAGCCATTGCTGCTTCCCAGATATTACCTTCCTGTATTTCGCCATCGCCCAAAAGGCAATAAACCCGATAATCCTTACGGTCAACTTTTGCTGCCAGACTCATCCCCAGGGCCACCGAAAGACCTTGTCCTAAAGAACCAGAGGCAACATCAACCCCGGGTGTGCGCCGGTCAGGATGCCCTTGAAGGATAGAACCTAACTTGCGCAAGGTCCAAAGTTCTTCTTCTTTGAAATACCCCGCATCTGCCAAAACCGCATACCAGAGGGGGCAACAGTGTCCTTTGGACATATGAAATCTGTCGCGCTCCGGCCAATGGGGATTTTTTGGGTCATGGCGCATTACCGCATTATAAAGGCAGGTAATTATATCGGTTGCAGAAAGACTGCCGCCCGGATGGCCACTGCCGGCGCAAGCCAGCATTTTAATAATCATACGCCGGATTTTCTTTGCTTTCTGCTCCAGTTCCGTTATCTTGGCACCATACATTACTTTATCTTTTCTCCAAGCCCTTAGTTTCCAATTTCTTTTTTACGGCTTCCTGTTTCGGGTCTAGTGTTAAGGATTCCTCCCATTTCTCTCTTGCCTCTTTAATTTTACCTTTCTTAAAGTAGGCATCGCCTAAATGGTCAGCAATCACCGGATCAGGCATCAAACCCTGAGCGCGTTCCAACTGCTTTATGGCCTCGTCTATTTTGCGCTTCTTAAAATATATCCAGCCCAGCGTATCTATATAATAGGCATTATCCGGCTCTACTTCCAAAGCCCTTTTTACTAAAACCTCCGCCTCGTCTAAATTAATTCCCTGTTCCGCATATAAATAGGCCAAAGAATTCAAGGCCTCGGCATAATCGGGTTTCATCTTTATTGCTGCCTTAAATTCTATTATTGCCTCTTTAAATTTTTTCTGGTCAAAATAAATTGAGCCAAGATAATAATGCGCCTCTGCATCTTGGCTGGTGATGTTTAAAATTGTCTTATAAATATTTATGGCCTCATCCAGTTTTTTCTGGGAAAGATATACCGCACCCAGTTCCTTATAAATATCTATATTCTGGGGGTCGAGTTTTTGTGCCTGAAGAAGCGTTTTTTCGTATTCCTGATTGGCAAGCTGATCTTCTCCTTGAGAGGCATATATCAGGGCTAAAAAGAGGTGGGCCTCAATTGATTCGGGATTAAGCTGAACCGCGGCCTTAAACTCCTCTCTTGCCTTATCAAGATTACCAGATTGCTTTATGTATTCTATGCCTAATCTCGCATGCAACGCCGCAGATTCCGCGTCTAAACTTATTGCCTTTTTATATTCCTCTATTGCCTTATCCACTAAACCCTGACGGCTGTACAGAGAGCCCATAATATAATGCGTGAGGGCATTGGATGCTTTTTTCTCTCTAACAGAAAAGGGACTCTCCGCAACCAGCAGGCCCATCAGGATAAAAAAACCGATTCTTCGCTTTAAAAGCGCAAAAAAACCCTGCTGCATTAAATTTTAAGTTTTAGCCCCAAGCCCTTTTCTTTAAATGTCTTAAGGCGCGACGCATTTTCTTTCTTTTATGCGTCCTGATTTTCCTTCTCTTACGTTTTCTTCCGCAAGGCATTTTCCCTACTCCTTTTTATTAGCGCTTCTTGAATTCCTCACAAACGGATACGCTAATAAATTACCTTATTAAGCGGATACTCAATAATCCCTTGCGCTCCTGCCTTCTTTAATTTAGGAATGATACTCCGAACAACACACTCGTCACAAACTGTTTCCACGGCTACCCAGCCCTCTTGCGAAAGCGGAGAAATAGTGGGTCTTTTCAACGCAGGTAGTTTCTTAATTACTTTATCAAGGTCGCTTTTACGAACATTCATCTTCAATCCCACTTTCTCTTCTGCCAATAAAGCACCTTTTAAAAGCAAAGCTAACTCTTGCATCTTGTTTCGTTTAAAAGGGTCTTTATAGGCCTTGATATTCGCAATGAACTGAGTCGTGGATTCGCAGACAGTGGCAATCTCTCTTAATCTATGCGCCTTTAAACTCTTTCCTGTCTCGGTTAATTCCACAATCGCATCGCTAAGTCCAGTGCCGGCCTTTGCCTCTGTAGCACCCCAACTAAATTCTACCGTAGCATTGATTTTATTTTTCTTCAAATAATCGCGCGTGGCATTTACTAACTCGGTAGCAATGTGTTTATTTTTTAAATCCTTGATCGTCTTTATGGGAGAACTCTCGGGGACAGCGATGACCCACCTTACTTTACTCATCCCCTGTTTTGCATACATTAAATCTGCTAATCTTATCACTTCAGACCTATTTTCCAATATCCAGTCATTGCCGGTAATCCCGCAATCCAAAGCCCCTTGCTCTACAAAGCGCGAGATCTCTTGGGCCCGCAGCATCACGCATTCAATTTGCGGATCGTCTATAGAAGGAAAATAGGAACGCTCAGAAACTGCGACATTAAATCCTGCCTTACGCAACATCCTGAGGGTTGCTTCCTGCAGACTTCCTTTGGGTAAACCCAACTTAAGAACTTTTGAGCTCATCTTGGATAATCCTGCGGCTGTTGGCCTTTATTTTCTGTCTTGAATATTTCTTTTTACTGGGTTTTATCCGCGTACGTGGATTAATCAGCCAGATCTTTCTTATCTTTATTTTATCTGACACAAAGAATTATTATAATATTGTTATCCTGCTTTGTAAAGGTTTTTGGTCTTAATTTAAAAAAATATCTATGCGCTTAAATTCTCCTTCCCTAATTTTTTCTGATAAAGGATAGGGGATAATGTCTTGATTAAATTCGATTATCTTGCCGTCATTTGACACTAATTTTATTTTGCTTATCTTGGCCTTGTTCTTGCCAAAGGTATTTTTTCTTCTGGGGTTATGATAGACAACCAGGGTATCCTTTAAAAAATTAAAGGCATAGGTATCTTTGGGAAGTTTAAGTAAAACCTTTTTGCCCGATTTCTCATAATATTCATAAGTCCTTTCCTGAGTCGTAAATAATGATTTTTCTAAAATGGGGTTAAATCTTAGATTAAGTTTCTTCTTTTTATCTAAATAAAACGGCCTTGGCCCTACATTTATTATGAGCATCATATTTAAGAATTCTATGGTAGAGCCGCTTAAACGGGCAACAAAACCATTTCCGTGTAGATTTCTGTCAGGAAAAGCAGAACTTACTAAAAAAGAAGAATTTTCTAAGATACTGCGGCCATAACGCGCTCCCTCCTGAAAGGCAATTATACAATTGAAAAAATCTTTGTAAAACTCTTCATATAAACCCTGTTTAAGAAGTTCTAAGAGATATTTGTATTCCATATGCAGCCAAATAGATTCATTTTCTAGCCAACCGGGAGTGAATACGCGGCAGCGACCAATCTCCAAAGGCGCATCTTTTAAGGAAGCGGTTATTTTGTACATCTTAAGTTTTCTATCAAAAAGCTGGCTTTTCTTTACTGCTTGATAAATATGCCGACTTAAGCGCTGATTATCCTGGATTCTTAAGGCGTGCATGGGACCTTCCAAAAATAAGGGTAATTTTATCTGTTTAAACTCTAACGGCTTAATAAAAGGATAACCCAAAGCGTCGGTCTTCTTTTCATCCCCTTCATAGATAAATTCAAATTTTGTTACCTCGTTAATAAAATAGGAATAAACCAACCCATGTTTTTTATCCGTGGCCTTATTTATTGCAGCGGATAATTTCTTATCTGCTGCCCGAAGGAATATTTTAAGCTTATCTAAAGATAAGTCCCTTTCTTCATTGCTAAAACCAAAAAGCACTTTCTTGCGATATTCTTCCTTAAGGGAATTGCTCCTATCCCAATAAATAAAGTCCTTGTCTTTGGCCTTCCCTCTAAAATATTCCTGAATGAGTGCATCTAAAGCCACTAAGAAATTATATACCTCAACAGGCAATCTTAATGTATCATCATCCTTTAGATTTAATTCCTCCAAGGCCTTTAAAATAAATTTAATCCAGCGTTTTAATTCTAAGGTCTCACAGATTGAAGAACCAAACAAGCCAGGCAACCCATTAAGCGCATCAAACCAATTGGGCTTATTTGCCTCCATCTCTATACCCACCCCAAACGGGTCAAGACTGGCTAATTTATTAAGGAGGATACAGATAATTTTACCTAAAAGTGTAGTCTGATAAATCTGTCCATCTTTAGTACGCATAAGCTGGGGGGCGTGACTGCGCTTTCGGATTGCTTCAAATTTAGCGTGATTGCTATAAACCGAATGAAATTGACGCACAGAGCCATCTTTTAAGATATAGCGCTCTTGTCTTGGTCTTACTATAAATGCATCGTCAAAGAAACTAAATTCTTTCTTTTCCCATAAAATCTCTCTAAGATTCTCTGGATAAAGGGCGAGATAATTTTCTAGATTATCTAAATTATAGGTCCAGTGGTCGGTCCAGAAACCTTCGCCATGCACCACTTCTTTATCTCTTAAGGATTTAGTTAAAATAAACTTAACGAAATCTTGAACGGGAACCTTAAGACCAATCCTTTCCTTTTCTAAAAACATAAAAAGTTCGCCCAATTTATAGGGGTGGGTAAGATACGCTAAGGCCTTCTGTATATCTCTTTGTTCAACAAAGTCCTTTAAATCCTCTTCCTTTAATCTATCCGCGTAAAAAATATCTTCTTTTATAACCAAGGGATTAAAGCCATCTGCCTGAATAAGATTGAAGAATTCAATTAATGTTGAGTCTTTTATCTCGGAATTAAACCAAACATCTAAGCGCCGATTCTGGCATACATCGCGGTAATTACCATCTCCTTGCGAAAAATAAGAAGCAGAGATGAGAAATTTATTATAATCCCTTTCCAAATCGCCGTGTTTGCGCGAATAAACATAAAAGATGACTGGCCCGGCAGCGGTTTCTAATGTAAGGGGTAGACCTCCCCTTAAAATATTATCCAAATAGGTCTGTTGGGTATAGAGATTTAGTTCGGAGTAATCAGAAGCCAGAAACACCTGATTCTGAATACGTTCAATAATCTCTTTATTCTCTTTTGACTTTATATCGAAATAATCGGCTCTGGCAATTTGAGGGGTGAGTGAATTTAAGGACTCTAAATTATCGGCCCTACCCACAATCGTATAAATTGATTCCTGAGCAAATCTTTCTAAGGCCAATCTGACAAAGCCGAAGGCAGAAGGGGTTTTGCTACTCTGCATCTGCCAAGGAGGCACCTTAAAAGGTTTATTGAGAAAGAAATTTTTTGGTTCATAAAAATCCGAGACCTCATTAAAAATAATATCCGGGTCAACGATTGGGGCATTGATCTTTGCAAAGTCATTTTCTATACAAAAATTTAGATAGAAGTTGCCCTTTTCGATAAAAACTACCTCTGGCCTATCCGTAGGGTCAACCCTTAATCTATAAAAAGGCACCTTTTTCTCTAAGTTTTCCACCTGCATCCAGGCCTCTACTGTCCGGCTTAATTTTTTCAAGAACAGATTGGCGGTGCCATAAGGGATAATGGCGGGAAGCCCATCTAAAATCTCTAAATCTTTTTTCCCCTTATTTAAATTAATAATGGTCAACTTTCTTGCCAAGCCGGCAAAAGAGGCATTGGGAATGGTAAAATACTCTAATTTTATTTTAAGGCCCAAATTTAAATTTATCTCTTCAAATCTTATTTCGGCCGCACTTATAAACATTTTTTGTTGGGTTTGATAGCAGGCATTAAAATGATTTGCCTGAAATGGCTCATAGAAGAGGAAGTCCTTACCTTTTTTAATCTTTATAAAAGTGCGGAAACCCTGGCTGGAACATAAACGATAGGCCTTATTTGCCGGCAGGAATTCCAAAATGGAGTGGTCTTTGTCTTCTGTCCCAAAACTGATTATACCCTGAGCGCGGTTGACATAAAATACCCACATGGGTATTCCCATCAATCCCGCAATCCCCGGCAAAAAATTGGAAAAGGGCTTGGCAAAGTTATAATTTTCAATTACAAATTCTTTATTCTTTGTGTCCAGATAATAATTTATGCCTTTAGTTTTCATAATGGAATTTTATTATACGATGAAATTACTTTTTGGCAAGTAAAATTAAGCATCTTTTTTTAGGCAGGTTAGTTTCAGAAATAACATCTCAAAATAACGTTATTCTTTTGGCATGGCTACTTAAGGTTCATTGCACCTTTTGACTTTATTTGCTGTGCTATAGATATAGAAAAAGGGACATAAGATATCCTTCTTTAAAGCCATCTCTTTGTATTTATATTGATAAAGATAGCCCAATAACTTTATCCTTAATAAAAGATAGGCCGCCTCTAAGTTTAACTTATTGAATTCAAGAGGAACCGTTGCCGGGTCATAAAAACCCTTTCTGATATATAGATTCTCTGTCTGACTTGCCAGTTTATTGCACAGCGCAATAAGTTCATCATATAAATCCTGGATAAATTTCTTAAGATCCTGTCTTCCTCTATGTATCTTAAGATCTTTGTAACTCTGCTCAATTAATTCATTCAAGCGATTTTCCTGCGCAATTATAAAAGGCCTTGTCCTTAAATCGTATTCTTTAAAATAATCAATCAAATCCCTTATATCCTGCTTGGAATATCCTTGTGCAAATACACAATGAGGATAAAAGAAAGAGATTAAGCTTAATAAGGTAGAAATAATTATTAGCCAGTTTGTCTTTTGAAAAATTCTCATTTTAATTTTTTATTTATTAATATTATACCTTCAAATTGCGCGCATTAAAAATATTATCTATCCGCAAGGTCTTTTATTTCCTCGGTTATCTTTCTATAATCAGGCGTGTCAATATTTTTATAAATACCTTGCGCTTTGATGAGATATTCTTGTGCCTTATCTCTTTGGCCCTTCTCTTTGTACAATTGCCCTAAGTCATGGTAAACCCACGCCAAACCGGGCAGGTCTTCTATGTCCTGCTGGATATGGAGGCTATTTATAAAATTCTCTTCGGCGCGGGTATAATCTTTCATCTCTAAATACATCTCTCCGAGCATATTGTAGGTCGCCGCTTCGCTGGGTAGGTTACCCATTTTTTTATCAAGGTCTAAACTCAAACGATAAAACTGCTCTGCTTTATGATATTCCTTGTTGAAGCGATAGAGTTCAGCCATATTGGAATAATAGTCGCTCATCTCCGGAATGGCCTTCAATGTCTTAAAAATCTGCATGCTTTTATTATAAAAATCTCTGGCGGTATTTAAATCGTCTTTATCCGTAAAGATAAGACCCAGGTCAAAATAATCGCAAGCAAGATTATAGCGATGTTGAGGGATATTCTGCCTCTGTCGATTAATCTCGGAGCTTTTAAAAAGTAATTCCCAGGCCTTTTCGTAATCCTCTTTATCTATATACCAGAGGGCAAGTTTTCTTAAGGCCGTGGCCAAATTTAGCGCATCTTTTGTCTTTCCTGCCTGTTCAATGGCACGGTTATAAAAAATAAAGGCCTTGGGATAATCTCCTTTTAGATAATATTCCCACCCAATTTTTATTAATCCGGCAGCCAGTTGCTTTAATTCTCCTTTGCGCTCACAGGCGGCCACATACTTAAAATAATATTCTAATGCCTTGTCTCTTTTGCCTTTTCGCTCAAAGACCTCCCCTAACCTATTTAGTGCCTTTAAATTATCCGCATCAGATACCAAAATATTATTACACAAAGTAATCAACTCCTCGTTCCTGCCTGCTGCATATAAGAGGTCTATCTTGCTCGTACCTCCAGAAAGCATCTTAAAGATTAAAAGAACTGCCACTGTCGCTAAAGATAAAGTGATGCACAACTTCAGGAAACGTTTCTTGTATGTATGTTTCTTGAAGGTCAAATTAAACGGCTGCTGAGAGAATCTAAACGTCGGGTCGCCAAAGACAAGATAATCCATCCAACTAATCTGATTTTCGCCAAATTCCCTGATGAGAGCAAGACGCGCGACGCGGGCAGCTTCACCGACGGTTTTATTATCCAAAATTAAATTGACAAAAAACTCATTCGCAAATAACCTTGCCGCCTCGTCAGGAATTTTACAAAGAGAAGCAATATAATGCCTTGTCCCCGTAACGAGAAAAGAACGCACCAGACTATAAACCTCGCTTTCTGATTCTAACGCAATAACATCCTGGGTTGCGGTCTCGCAGGCATTGGCAAATACCAAAACCGGCATAGAGCCCGATTCACCGATTTTTAGGATATCCCTTGCCTTTAACCTTGTGTCTTCTAAAATCCATCCTGAATCTTGCGGCAAATCTAAAGAGTATTGTGCATGACCGGCGTAATGCAATATATCATAATCGCGCAGATTCTTTTTTACGTATTCACCCGATATATTATTTATCTTAAAATCAACGTTAATGATATCGCGCCTCTTATCTAATCTGTTTTTAATCTCCACTGCCTCTCGGGCAGAGGAAGGTAAATCGCCTTGCGGATTAGCCAAGATAAGCATCTTAAGTGGTAAGGCGGGAATTTTATATCTTGGCTCAAGCGTCATATCTTTTATGCGCATATTTCTGCCTAAATTAAACTTAAGGCATAAAAAGTCATTGCCGTCATATAAAATCTCCCAAGGCAGATATGCGATGGACTCATCCAGAGAAAGGATTAAATTTTTTTCCGCCGCCTCTTTTAATCTCTCCTTAACCGTTTTGTCCAATAACAGCTCATAAAGCAACTGAGAGGTCTTTTTTAATTCTGCGATAGAATAAGAATCTAAGGTGCCGAATTTATCTGCTTTATTTAGGAAAAGAATAATGCTTCTAGAGAGCCGGTTGACTTCAGGAAAAGAAACCCCCACATAAGCGTAGTGTCGGACCGTCGAAGATTCTTCCTTTAAAAAAATACACATGCGCAATCTATCTTTTTCCTGTTCTATATCCAGAACTAAACAATTGTCTTGGTGCCTGGTCATCTTAATTCTAACGATATTCTGCCAAGTTTTTTCGCGACCTCCGATATTTCTATTTCATAGTGGCCAGATGTTATGGCAAAAAATGTAACCTTTCCTTCTCTGGTAATGTAAGACTCTATTTCTTCATTGCCCTTTTTAAGTGTCACCCTGAGACCTTCTTTCGGTTTTCCGGTTTTTTTATCTGTCAAAATAATATCAATTTTTATTTTATCCAGTTCTTCTTTCTGTATCTTTAAATTCACTTTTATTGAGCCAAAATATTTTATTAAATGTACCTCATCAGAAATCTTTTTCACCCCTGGACCGCGTAAGAAAACCGGTTCCAAGCCCAAATCTTTGGTTTCCCAAAAATCTGCGGAAGTCCTAATTATCTCAAGAAATTTATCCTTTAATGCCAAGACGACTTCAAAAATATCTAGTTCTTTGGCCTGCCTAAAAATATCTTTTGCCGTCTGTAGAAATCCTTCGGGCAATTCTTTCTCCACTGGCTTTACCTTCGCATCTAAAATGACATTTTCACTGCATTTATCGCAAAATAAAAGGTGTTGCCTTATCATTTCTTCTTGCCTATTAGAAAGAAGCCCCTCTTTAAAACAAGTCAAGGTTTCTTCATTAGGACAAAGGGTGCTTTTTTTCTTAGAGAATCTTTTCTTCCAATTTTTATAAACTGCCAAAATTAATTTTTCTAACCTTTCTTCACTCATAGCTTTCTCCCTATATATAATAGACGTGTAATACCTTAATATCTAACATATTTTTTATGGAATAAAGTGCCCTTTCCTTCTAAAACATTCTTTTAATTGAGCGATAATCCTCCTTTTACGCATATCAATAGCGCCTCGTTTTAACTTTAGGATATGTACCAAATCTTCCAGGGGTAGACCTTTATTTATGTGTAATTCAATAAAATATTTATCTTTGCTATCCAGCGTTTCAATGCAATCAGCCAAATGTTCTAATCTTTCTTTTTTGATTAGCGCTTCATCCTGAGCGCAACCAATATCGGTAAGGATTTCCATAAGTGAAGCGCCCTTCTCATCTTCCTCATCTAAAGATACTGTGGGTTTAAGTCTGCGCAGGTAGTCGGTAGTATAATTGATGATAATCGTTCTTAGCCATGAACTAAATTTACATCCATTTCTTCCTTTAAATTTTTTTAAGCGGCAGTAATTGTCTTCAACGAGGTGAAAAAATATCCCCTGAAAAATATCCTGGATAGTATCTTTACTCAAATCAGCGCCCTTTATTTTTAAAGTATTGTGGATATAATTGTAAATTAGGCGGGAATATCTTTGAACAAATTCTTCTTGGCTTGCCTTATCGGCCTTGACGCAGGCCTTAATAAGCTTTAATTCCTCATCCATAAATAACTGATTCAGAATGCGGAGGCTTGCCTTAACTTTCTGAAAATGACAATCAGGTCTTAAGAATTGTTACTTCTTGATAATCCACTGGTATTTACCGTTGACTTCGATTTCAATAGGTGTACCCGCGGCAGCACGTTGCTGGATGCGTGGGGCATAAGCAATGCCGGCTTCTTCTACTGAGATATTGTTAGTTTGACTTAAGTCCTGATAAATTACTAATCTATCCTGGTTTTCCGCAGCAATGAGTTTTTCTAGATAAGGAAGGTCTTTTCCGGCAGTTTGTTTATCTCTTAATTCCACAAATCCCTTATGATTTTCTCCGATTACTCCTTTTGTCTGCCACTCCCTTAACTCATTAAACCTGGCCTTGCGCGACTCTATCGCCGCCTTTACTTTGGGTGAAAACTCTTCTTGCGCATAGGCCACATCTGGCCTCGGCCAAAGACAACTTTCCGGTTTTGTCTTTTTTGGCTGAGAAGACGGTTGAGATTGTATCTGGTCCTCAATAAAATCTGCTTGCTTGGCCACATGCTGATAGACATCGATGCGCATCGAGACATCTATCTTGATGGGCTTGGTAGATTCAAAACGCACCTTGGGCGAACAACCAAAAATAAAAATGGCGAAGAGCGTAATTAAAGTTATCTTTTTCATCTCCTCCTCCTTTCAAATAAAATTTTTATTTTATCAATCTGACTACTCTCGTAGAAATAATCGCCGGTTAAAAACAAAGAAATATCTATTTGCTTTATACCATCAATTATAATGCTAAGCCATCAATTTTACTATTACATTTCGGACACTTAGCATCCCTCAATTTATTTTCTAAGACACTGAAGCCAAAGCGGCGAATCAAAAGTTCATTACAATTATAACAATAAGTATTTTCTTCCTGGGCGACATTACCGATATACACATAACGTAGGCCTGCTTCTTTACCGATTCTATAGGCCTCATTGAGTTTTTTTAAACTGGTAGATTCAAGATCGAGCATTTTATAGGCCGGATAAAACCGAGAGATGTGCCACGGAATACCTTTGTCTAAATCCGCTATAAATTTAGCAATCTTTTCCAGTTCACGGGCTGAATCGTTAAGCGTAGGGATAACCAAGGTAGTTATCTCAACCCAGATATTTAATTTGCGCATCAAAATGATTGAATCCAGTACCGGTGCTAATCTCCCCCCGCAGATTTTTTTGTAAAAATCTTCACTAAAGGACTTTAAATCTACGTTTGCGGCATCAAGATAATCTTTGGCAACCTCTAAACACTCAGCACTCATATAGCCATTGGTGACAAAGATATTGTATAAATTTTGCTCTTTGGCAAACTGCATCACATCATAAGCAAACTCAAAATATACTGTTGGTTCAGTATAGGTATAAGAAATACTCGGACAGTCATATGCCTTTGCTCTCCTTACTACTTCTGCGGGAGTCATCTCAAAGGTCTCTTGGCCGCTGGCCTCTTTGGCTTGGGAAATCTGCCAGTTTTGACAGAAGGCACAGTGAAAATTACAACCAACAGTAGCAATAGAATACGAATAAGAACCCGGCAGCATATGAAAGATGGGTTTCTTTTCAATATGGTCAATATTTGCAGCGACGAGCCTACCGTAGACATGGGTAAAGAGCTTTCCTTTTATATTCTGGCGCACCCCGCAGATGCCAAATTGCCCGTCGCTAATCAGACAATGATGATTACACAGATAACAGGAAACTTTATTATCCTGGCTTCTGTTATAAAGAATTGCCTCTTTTAATTCTACCATCTTAATAATATCTCTGAGATGCTATTCCAAAAGTATGTTATTATTTAAATTTTGCTCCCTGATGATAAACTACCGTCAGGTCTCTTGCACCCAGCGGTCCATCCATCAGCATATGCAAGACGATGTTGCCATCTTCAAGATAAATTTTGGCACTGCCTTTATCATAATGGTAATTCTTTAAACTTTCAAGGGCTAAATCTAAAGAGGTCTCTTTTGCCAAAGCAATCCTTCCTAATGCCTGTTTGTCGGTGACCACAAATTTTCCGCCGCCTGCTTGGGTAGTCAAATTGCCATCGAGCTCAAGCAAACCTTTATTATCCCCTTTTACCTCTAACACAAAATCGCAACGGCCAGTAACCTCAAATCGCTCTTTAAGGTCAAAATCTTCATTAAGTTGCGCCAGGTCAATATTTTCTCCATTAAGGTTGATAAAAAAATTAATCCCTGATTTTAAGAAAAAGGCCTCAATCTTACCCCTAATCTCACCCCCAAAAGCGCTAAACCTAAACTCGGGCACCTCTAAAGCATCCGGCTGGAAATCTATGGTCAAACTTAAATGGGATACTTTGATTTTTTTCTTGTTTATACCTTCCACGTTTAAATTACCGTTTAATTTAATCTTGGGCCTTTTTACATCTTCTGCTTGATAAAAATTCGCCTGAAAATTCTTAATCTCTATATCTCTAAATTTTATTGAGCCGGTGGCTGTTATCTGCTTAACGCCAAAAATGGGCTTACCCGGATTGACTTTGATATTATCCCTAACCAAAATATCCATTCCATCTAAATTTATTTTATTAATTGTGCCCTTTAATATTGAAGCGATAGTATAATCGATATTTACCTGCCCAAAATACAAAGAATAGCCCTGTAAAGAAGATTTAATATTTATCCCTTTAAACTTTAGGGAAGAAAGGGGCTGGAATTCTATTTTTTTTATTTCTACTTTGCTCTGCGGTAAGACCTTCCTAATGTTTACACGGGCAATGTATAAAACAATGTTTTCTTTAAAGATTGCGAAAGAAATTATAAGGACGACAATGATTATTAATACAAAAAGGATTTTTTTCATCACTTCGCTACAAAATCCAGTATATTCAAACCTATTTTCTTAAAAAGTTCTGCCAATGTATTAACGGGAAGACCCAGGACATTAAAATATGAGCCGACTAAATTATCAAAAAGCACTGCCCCTAATCCTTCGATAGAAAAACCACCCGCCTTATCATAAGGGCCCAAGTGGGACAAATAATCTTCCAATTCTCTCTCGGGAATCCATTTTACCCTTAAATCTGTTTTAGCAAAAGTGGTCTCTTCTTTCTTCTGCCACATATCTATGAGACATAAACCGGTATAAACAACTAATTTATTTCCCCTAAATTGTCTCAGTAATGTCCGTGCCTGCTTAATTCCTTTTGGCTTGCCGATGGGTTTATTTTTGAATAAGACCAGGGTATCGCAACCTAAAATTATTCCTTTTTTAAATCTCTTTGCAACATCTCTTGCCTTTTCTCGGGCATTAGTTATAACCAATTCCTGAGGATGAATCTGGCGATGAAATTTCTCCTTTCTATTGCTCGCCTTGATTTTAAATCTTATGCCACAGGACTTAAGTATCTGGGCCCTGCGTTTTGATTTAGAAGCAAGGATTAAAATTCTGTTCATAGATTATCTCCGCACACATAGCCGGTTGAAAACGCTGCCTGAAGATTATAGCCGCCGGTTTTGGCATCCACATCAATTACCTCACCTCCAAAATAAAGATTCTTTATGAGACGTGATTCCATAGTTTTAGGATTAATCTCTTTTGTGTCTACTCCGCCGCGGGTAACTATCGCTTCCTGTATCGGCCGGGTTTTAATTATGTGGAATCTAAAGTCAAAAAGACCATTTATTAATCTGCGGCGCATTTCTCTAGTTATTTGATTCGCTCTTATCGCGGGATTAATTTTACAATATCTCAAAAATTCTCTTATAGCCCGGCGGGGGAGGAGTTCAACAAATATATTTTTGATAATCTTATTTGGACTTTTATTAAACTCTCGCAAAAGCCGATTATCTAATTTTTCATAATTGAGCGCAGGCTTCAGATTTATGGAGATATAAACTGGCTTCCCTTCCTCTAAAAGATCGTAGGTGAGGTTACTTAAATCCAAAATTATCGGACCAGAAAGTCCATAATGCGTAAAAACCATATCGCCAAATTTCTTTGCTAAGATTTCCTTCTGACAAATTAACGAAACCCCTACGTTCTCTAAGGAAAGCCCTTGTAATCTTTTGGGTAGAGTTTCTTGTGTTTCTAAACCTACCAAACCAGGCCGTGGCTCTATAACGTGATGCCCCAACTTCTTAGCCATTCTAAAACCAAAACCATCTGAACCGGTCTCTGGATACGAAAGACCGCCAGTAGAGATAACTACCTTCCTGGCGCGATATCTTCCTCTATTGGTTATAATTTCTATGGGTAAACCTTCTTTTACAATTATATCTTTTACTTCAGTATTCAATCTCAGATGAACACGATTTATTCTTAAATATTTTTTAAGGGCATTTAAGATATCTTTTGCCCTCTCGGAGACGGGAAATATCCGGCCACCCCTTTCCGTTTTAAGCCCGACTCCTAAATTTGCAAAAAATTTAACAAGTTCTTGATTAAAAAATTGGTTGAAGGCATTGCGCAAAAAAACACCGCTTTTGGAAAATTCTGCCAAAAATCTATCTAGGTCAGTGGAATTGGTGAGATTGCAACGACCTTTCCCGGAAAGAAGCAATTTTTTCCCGGCTTGAGAGTTCTTTTCTAAAAGAAGAATCTTACGCCCACGTTCACCTGCCCTGCCGGCACAAATCATCCCGGCTGGACCAGCACCGATCACTATGGCATCATAAATTTCCATTTACATTGACCTTAGTCGTCTGATTCTTTCCTCAATGGGCGGATGGGTGCTGAAGATATTATTCTGTGCGCGACTCTCAAAGGGCTTGATGGGATTGACAATATACAGGTGCTGGGTGGCACGGTTGGCGACTTCCAAAACTTCTCTATCGTTGGCTATCTTCTCTAAAGCAGAAGCCAAACCCTCAGGATAGCGTGTAAGCTGGGCAGCCGAAGCATCGGCTAAATATTCTCTTTC
>JAMWDD010000088.1 GCA_023818885.1 Candidatus Omnitrophota bacterium
TAAGGCATCGGATGCGATAAAAGATAAAGTAAATCAGTTAATCCACGGCTTAAAGAGTGATGAGGAGAAGGCAAGGGCAATCTATAATTTTTGTGCCAGAGAAATCCGTTATGTGGCGGTTGAATACGGACAGGCAGGGTATGAACCCCATCGTGCCGAAGAAATATTTCTTAACAAATATGGGGATTGTAAAGACCAGGCGATTTTATTGGTTACCATGTTAAGAGAGGCGGGTTTCGAGGCCTATCCAGTATTGATCGGCACAAAAGATTATTACGATTTAAATGAGGATCTGCCAAGCATGCGTTTTAACCATGCCATTGCCACGGTAAAAATAAACGACGCCTATATTTTTCTTGACCCGACGGCAGAAACCTGTTCTTTTGGTGATTTACCTGCTTCTGACCAGGCAAGGAAGGTATTGGTTTTCCAGGATAATAGTTTTAAGATTCTCCAGACGCCGTTATCAAAGGCAGAAGATAATTTAGTCAGAGAAGAATTGGTAATTAGAGCAAATAGTGACGGCTCGATAAAAGCCAAGAAGAAAGTTTTTACCTTTGGTTACTATGACCAGGGCAGGCGTTATTGGTTGCTTTATACCCCTCCCAAATTGATTGAAGAGGCCATAAAAGAGAAAATACAGGAAGTTTCTATTGGCGCACAATTAGAAGATTATAACCTCTCTGATGTTGCCGACTTAGATAAGCCCACGGTGTTAGAATATGCGTTTAAGGGTAGTGATTATTTTATAATTGCTGCCGACATTTATATTTTGCCGCTATTGGGCAAGATAAATACGGCTCTTGTATCCAAGGAATCGCGGCGTTATCCCATCGAATTTGATGTTCTGGATAAATTCGAGAAGACAATTGAAATAAAAATTCCCCCGAATTTTAAACTGAGATTTATGCCGCAGTCTTTTGAAAAAGAATCTCGCTGGATAAAGATAAAGATAGAGTATAGATTTGAAAAAGACACATTATATTATAAAGAAACCAAGACACTAAAACAGATTATTATTCCTACTTCCGAGTATCAAGATTACAAAAAATTTATTGAGGAAGTAGCAAAATTAAGCAAACAGCAGATAGTCTTAGAAAAGATTAGGTGAGGGAGAAATTAAAAGAAATTTATCATAAACTTTATTCTGTCTTTGGACCACAGGGTTGGTGGCCGGCTGATTCACCTTTTGAGGTAATGGTGGGAGCAATCCTTACCCAGAATACTAACTGGCAGAATGTCTCCGCGGCGATTGCGAATTTAAAAAAGGCCAAGGCATTATCGGCAGAGAAACTCTCTCACCTACCTTTTAGAAAACTCGCGCAATTAATCAGGCCGGCAGGTTATTATAACATTAAAACCAAGCGCTTAAAAAATTTTTTAAATTTCTTTCTTAAAAAATATCAGGCCAGCATCAAAAAAATGACAAAGAAAGATTTATTAGCCCTGCGTCATCAACTCTTAGGGGTGAATGGCATTGGTCAGGAGACGGCAGATTCTATATTATTATACGCGCTAAATAAGCCCATCTTTGTAGTGGATGCCTATACCAAAAGAATTTTTTTCAGGCACAAATTGATAAATAAAAATGCCACCTATAGCCAGCTCCAGCATTTATTTATGCAAAATCTTAAGGCCGATGTGCAAATGTTCAATGAATACCATGCGCTTCTGGTAAAACTCGGAAAAGATTTCTGCCGCAAAAATAATCCCCGCTGCTCCAAATGTCCACTTCAAAAATTATGATTGCGTAAGTTTTATCACCTCATCCCTTAAGGCTGAGCTAATTGCCGCGTAATTGTCTGTAATTCCTTTTTGTCTTCCCCGGTAAAGAAGTTCTTCCGGCTTTTGTGGTTTGCCAACGATAATCTGGATGGGATAAGGTCGTGGTAAGATTTTACCCCGCGGCCAGGAAAAGTGCGAACCCTTGATATACACGGGGATAAGGGGGATTTTTAATTCATAACTTAAAATCCCCACTCCTTTTTTAAATTCATTGATATTTTCATCGATAGAACGGCCGCCTTCGGGAAATATGCATAAGGCCTTTCCTTTGTTTAATAAAAAAGCAGATATCTGCAAACTCAGACCAATGTCTGCTGTGGGTTCTAAGGCGATGATGCGGCCGGGTTTAATCAGCCAAGAGGATATCCAGTATTTAAAGAGTGCTGCATAGCCAATAAAATAAAGATTTAATATTGTTTTTAAGGGAAGCGCCGTAAAGATAAAGAGACTATCCAGATAACTGGCGTGATTAGGGCAGATGATATAAGGGACCTTTGCCGGGAGGTTTTCTTTACCTTTTATCCTTAATCTCCAGACTGTCCTGAAGAGAAAATAAAATATAATCTTGGCAATAACATTTAAAATAAAATCAAATATATCGGGCTTAAGATGGATTTTTTTAACGATTTCTGGTAAAGGTGCCTGATTGAGGGTTTCTCCCCAAGTAGCGGTGTCTTTTAAAGCCAAGGGTCCTTTTTTTTCTTTAAAGATACGATTAACGAGAAAGATAAGTTCTCTTACCGTAGAAACTTTGGCCACGTCTTCTTCCTTTAAACTAATATTGAGTAATTTTTCCAGACCTAAAGTCAAATCTAACCGGGCGATGGAATCAATCCCCAAATCCAGTTCTAAATGGTCGTCAAGATACACCGGCCTTTTCAATTCCTTATTTAAAAAACGCATAATTAATTTTACCTGCTCTTGATTTAAAAGGGAGAGGTCTTGTTCTGCATAAATGGACGGTCCTTCTTTGATTTGTGTCTGGCACAACCTTAAATAATCCTCTTTTATTTGATAGCGTTTCAGTTTTCCTAAGTGCGTGCGGGCTAAAGGAGATTTTGTCAAGACAAAACCCATAATCCTTTTATAAGAGGGTAGTTTTACGGAAAGATTTTCTAAAACCCAATGGATTTTTGCCCGGATATTTATTTCTTTTTTTTGTTTAAAATAATCAAAGTCAGGTAGAATCACCGCTTCTAGGAGCCCATCTTTTTCGATGATACATAATTCTTTTATGTAAGGAGAGGAGGCATAATAAGTTTCTAATTCTTCAGGGTCGATATTTTTCCCCGAGGCAAGCACAAGGATTTCTTTTTTTCTTCCGGTTAAGAAAAGCGCACCATCCTTATCCAGATAGCCCAAATCACCCGTTAATAACCACCCATCTTTTATTACCTCTTGAGTAAGTTCTGGCTGGTTAAAATAGCCCTGCATTACATTGTGGCCGCGGATTGCCACTTCACCGATTTTATAAGGGGTAAGGTTGATTTTATAATCTTTTACATCCACGATCTTAATCTCAATTTTGGGTAAGGCCATCCCTACCGAGCCCGGCTTTATTTTGTCCGGCAGATTAATGCTTACGACAGGAGAGGCCTCTGTTAAGCCATAACCTTCTAAGACCGTAAAACCGAATTTCAAAAGGTCTCCACAGATGCGCGGTGCAAGGCGCGCACCACCACTGACAATAAACCTTAATCTATAACCAAATTTCTGATGGATTTTACCCAAGAAAAATTTAGCCAGATTAAGCTTTAGATATTTTCGCATAAGCCACAGACAATCTATTGATGTTTTGATGAAAAGTCGCAAAATAAATGTTTTTTTATTTATTCCATCAATTATCGATTTGTGTATCTGGTTGAGTATCTGAGGCACAACGGTAAAAATCGTTACCTCGGTTTCTTTTAAGGTTTGGATGATTTCTTCCGACTTAAGGCTTTGGGTGATGGTGATTTTTGCGCCTAAAAAAAGTGGTGAAAGCAGCGTAACCATAAAGGCATAGGCATGGTAAAAGGGCAGGAGGGCAATAAAATTATCGTTTGAAGTAATTAGCCCTAAAGAGGAGATGCTTTCAAAATCACTTAAAAAATTCTTATGTGTCAGAGCCACTCCCTTGGGTTTTGCGACGGTACCTGAGGTATAAATTATAGAGGCCAGATTATCGGCCTTAACCGAAGGCAGATTATCTGGCAAAGGTCTTTTTAAGATATCTAAGAACTGGTTTGAGTCAATAATAATAATTTTTTTGTTTGTTAAATTGAATATTCTATCGGTCTTGGAGAATATTTTGGCTGAGGTAAAGATTATTTCTGCCTGACAATCGTTGAGGATATTTTTTATTTCTTGGACGCTCAGTTGGGGGTCTAAAGGGACGGCGGTTAAACCTGCTTTTAGAATACCTAAATATATAAATATCCACTCCGGGCAGTTTTCCAGGATAATTATTACCCTGTTGAA
>JAMWDD010000089.1 GCA_023818885.1 Candidatus Omnitrophota bacterium
ATTCCCGTTTATATCTGTGAGGGAGAAGAAATACCTTTGACTGTTGCGCTTTTAAAACTGGGTTTAGGTAACGGACCTGTTTTTACCTTCCTTTTAGGCTCAGTAGGGACTTGTATACCAACGATGTTTATGGCACAAAACGTGCTTGGGAGAAGACCGGTGATTTTTTATATTATTGGTTGGTTTGTGTTTGCTATTGGTTCTGGGTTATTATTTAGCCGATGGTAAAAATTATTTCTAAAAAACTCTTTGATGAAGCAAGGAAATTTATTCCCGGAGGGGTAAATAGCCCAGTGCGTTCCTTTCAGGCAGTAGGCGGGTATCCGGTCTTTGTAAAAGAAGCAAGGGGTTCAAAAATTTACGGAGAATGCGGTAAGGAATTTATTGACTACTGCCTGAGCTGGGGGGCTTTGATTTTAGGGCATGCGCACCCTGAAGTTACGGAAGTGTTGTTAGAAACTATAAAGAAAGGCACAAGTTTTGGAACGGCAACGAGGTTAGAGATAGAATTAGCAAAACTTATCGTAGAGGCAATCCCCTCCATTGAGCAGGTAAGATTGACGAATTCCGGGACAGAGGCAGTGATGACAGCGATAAGGCTGGCGAGGGCTTATACAAAAAAAGACAAGATTGTGAAATTTGCCGGCGCATACCATGGTCACGCCGATTATCTTTTAGTGAAAGCAGGTTCGGCTCAAGCAACATTGGGTATTTTAGCCAGCGCCGGAGTGCCGAAAGATTTTATTAAACACACATTAGTTCTTCCCTATAACGATATAGAGAAGGTTAAAGAGACAGTAAAAAAATATCAAAAGGATCTGGCAGCAATCATTGTTGAGCCCGTGCTGGCAAACTGCGGTGTAGTTTTGCCGCAAGAGGGATTCTTGCAATATTTAAGAAATCTCGCGGATAAATACAATATCGTTCTTATCTTCGATGAAGTTATTACCGGATTCAGGATTTCATATAGCGGAGCGCAAGGCTACTTTAAAGTAAAGCCGGATTTAACCTGTTTAGGCAAAATTATTGGAGGAGGCCTCCCAGTGGGTGCTTTTGGCGGGAAGAAAGAGATAATGCAGTTACTGGCGCCGGAAGGACCTGTCTATCAGGCAGGAACCCTTTCAGGAAATCCTTTAGCAGTCAGCGCAGGCATTGCCACGCTGAATATACTCAAAAGAGATAACCCTTATTCGGCTTTAGAAGAAAGGACAAAAGGATTTTGCAAAAAGATAGAAGAAAAGGCGTTGAATTCCAAGATAAGACTTAAGGTTAATCATATAGGTTCGATATTCAGCCTGTTTTTTATTGATGATGTAAAATTGTTTAAAAAATTCTTCCATGCCTTACTAAAAAGAGGTGTTTATTTTTCTCCCTCGGCGTTTGAGGCAAATTTCTTATCCGTCGCTCATAGCAGCCAGGATTTAGACAAAACTTTAGAATTTATAGGAATTATATTGAAGGACTTAAGGAGGTAGTGAAATGGCAATAGAAATTTATGTAAATGGCAAAAAAGAAGAATTCAAAGACCCCTTAACTATTCAGAGCTTATTAGATGCGAAGAAAATCAGGCCCGAGGTAGTTACTGTAGAGTTAAATGAAGAGATTATCGCAAAGGATAAATATGGGACGACGGTTCTGAAAGCCGGGGATAAATTAGAGTTTGTTTATTACATGGGAGGTGGTATGCCCTTTTCTGACAGGGTAGCAAATAATGTTATGGAATTGATTGGTCAGACGCCGATGGTTCGGCTTAATCGTATAGTTGGTCAGGATTCAGCCCAGATTTTAGCAAAACTAGAGAATTTTAATCCGGGAGGAAGTGTTAAGGATAGAATCTGTTTGAGCATGATTGAGGATGCGGAAGATAAGGGATTCCTTAAACCCGGTTCCACGATTATTGAGCCGACAAGCGGTAATACAGGAATCGGTTTAGCGATGATTGCGGCAGTCAAGGGATATAGATGTATACTTACTATGCCCGAAACAATGAGTTTAGAGAGGATATATATTCTTAAATCTTATGGTGCAGAAGTGGTACTTACAGCAGGAGTTGACGGTATGCTCGGTTCTATCAAAAAAGCAGAAGAGCTTTTAAAGAAAATACCAAATAGTTTTATGCCGCAGCAATTCAAGAACTTAGCAAATCCCCAGATACACAGAAAGACTACAGCAAAAGAGATATTAGAGCAAACAAAAGGAAATTTAGATGCCTTTGTTGCTGGTGTTGGAACAGGTGGAACAATTACTGGGGTAGGTGAAGTTTTAAAGAAACATAATCCTAAAATTAAGATAGTTGCAGTTGAGCCTGAGAATTCAGCTGTTCTTTCCGGTAAAAAACCAGGACCTCATAAGATTCAAGGAATAGGTGCAGGGTTTATTCCTGAGTTGCTAAACACCAAAATTATTGATGAGATTATAACTGTATCTGATGATGATGCCTTTAAAACTTCAAGAAGATTGGCAAGAGAAGAAGGTCTTTTTGTGGGAATATCTGCAGGAGCTGCTTGCTTCGCCTCATTAAAAGTAGCTAAAGATTTAGGCAAGACAAAGACTTTAGTTGTAGTTTTTCCGGATACAGGAGAAAGATACTTTTCTATGCAGCAGTATTTTGAGGCGTAGGGGGAATTCTCATGCAAAAGAAAAACCATACAGATGCCGAACTGCAGGAGTTAAGGACGGGAGGCATTATAAAGCAGAAGCAGAAAGATTATTTTATTCTGCGCACCCGCATTCCCGGTGGCTATTTAAAGGCGGATATTTTAAAGAAATACTCTGTGATAGCCAAGAAATACGGTCGGGACTATGTTCATATATCTACTCGGCAAGGAATAGAAATCCCATGGATTCATATAAATAATATTCCAAAATTACTTAATGATTTAAAGAATCTCGGCATTTTAAGAGGCGCCTGTGGCCCCCGTTCAAGGAATCTTATTGCCTGTCCGGGCGCCAGTGTATGCCGGTTCGGGCTAGTAAACACAGAAGAACTCGCCAGGAAACTAGACCGAGTAGTTTTTGGGAAGGAAGTTCCTAAGAAATTCAAAGTAGCAATCAGTGGCTGTCTTAATTCCTGTTCCAAGCCGCAGGAAAACGACCTTGGTTTTTTAGCGCAAGGCGAGCCTGAGGTGGATTTGAGCAAGTGTATTGGTTGTACTTTATGCGCGAAGGTGTGCGAGAAAGTCTGCGGCCGCGGCAAAAGAGAGCCAGCTATTATTATGGATGAAAACAAACGACCTGTCTATAGAAAGGAAAACTGCTTTTTTGAAGGGGATTGTGTTCGGGTCTGTCCTGTCAACGCATGGAAGGTAAAAAAGACCGGTTTTGCGGTTTACATCGGAGGAAGGGTAGGCCGGTTCCCGAAATTCGGTATAAAAATTGCCAATTTTGTAGATGAGAAACAAATTCCCCGAATCATTAAAAACGCTATCTCCTGTTACAATAGAATTGCACAGACTCAAGAGAGATTCGGTGAGGCATTAGAAAAGCAGGATATAGAGACAATAAAGAAGGAAATTCTATGAATGAGCTTAAGGTTGATCAATATCTGGATTTAAAAGGAGTTCCCTGTCCGCTTAATTTTGTTAAGACAAAATTGATGCTGGAAGGCATGGAGAGCGGCTCTATATTGGAGGTTTTATTGGATGATGGTGAGCCCATTACTAATGTGATGGCAAGCGTCAAAGAAGAAGGTCATCAGATTCTTAAAGTAGAAAAGATATTTGGATATTGGAAGCTAATTATCAAGAAAACGTGAGGTGAGAATATGAGCTATGTTAAAGGATTAAAATGCAGGGAATGCGGCAGGGAATATCCTAAAGAACCGCTATATGTATGCGAATACTGTTTTGGACCGCTGGAAGTAGTTTATGACTCTGAAAGAATAAAGAGGAAGTTGACCAAAGAATTGATAATGTCGCGGCCTAAAAATCTCTGGCGATATAAAGAACTTCTGCCTTTGGATGGAGAGCCAAGCGATGGTTTAAATTCAGGTTTTACTCCTTTGATCAGGGCAAGAAACTTAGAAAAGGTTTTGGGAGTGAAAGAACTTTATATAAAAGACGACTCCGTATGTCATCCTACACTTTCTTTTAAAGATAGAGTGGTGAGTGTGGCTTTATCTAAGGCCAAGGAATTCGGATTTAATACAGTCGCTTGCGCATCTACTGGGAATTTAGCCAATTCGGTTGCTGCGCAAGCAGCTGTGGCGGGATTGAAAAGGTATATC
>JAMWDD010000090.1 GCA_023818885.1 Candidatus Omnitrophota bacterium
TCTTGGCACTTAAGGCAGAGACGCGCATAAGGAATGGCTTTAAGCCTTGCCTTGGCAATAAGATTTTTGCATTCTTCGCAGATACCATAAGTACCTTCTTCTATTTTTTTCAATGCATCTTGGATTTCATAAAATAGCGCTCTCTCATTGGAAGCCAATGACACATTGAATTCACGGTCGTAGGTGTCCGTCGCGACATCTGCCATATGGTAGGTGTAACTGGAGATATCTCCTGATGCTTCTTTAGGAGATTTTTTCAACGTGTCTTCGGAAATATGGTTTATCTGCTCAATAACCTCATTTTTTTTCTTCAAAATTAATTTTTTGAATTCAGCCAATTCTTTTTTACTGTATTTCTTCTTCATCTTTAACTAAATCCTTTCAAAAAAATAATTTTTACTATTGTATCGCCTGAAAACACCTGTCGCAAAGTAGAGGATGCTCTTTATTCTTTCCCACGGATAAACTATAATTCCAACAACGGCTGCATTTTGCGCCTTCTGCCTTATCTGCCATTATGGCAATATCATTATATTTAGCCAAAACTACACCCTGATTAATTTTATCCCTTTTCTGGAGATTGACTTGGGAAACTTTAAATATCTCAGGAAGTTCCGGTTTTAAGCTTTCTAAATATTTATACCGAAATTCATTATTTGTCAATATAATTATTTGCGCATCAAAGGAACTACCGATGAGGCCCAAAGAGCGCTTTTCTTCTAATAATTTTGCCACCTCAGGAATTAAATCCATAATTATTTCTAATTCTGCGGCGATATTTTTTTCATTTGCTAAAGAGGTCTGTGCAAAAATTGGATTTATTTGTGGCCATTCCAGGAGATGGATGCTTTCGGAAGATTTACCTTTTCCGCTCACATGCTGATAAATTTCATCCGCGGTAAATACAAATATCGGCGCCATAATCCTCATCAGGCAATTCAATACTTCGTATATAGCAGTTTGGGCTGCCCGGCGGTCAGTTGAGTTGGCTTTATAGGTATAAAGCCTACCCTTAACCATATCCAGGTAATTCATAGATAAATCTTCGTTACAAAAATCATATATCTCCTTATATACTTTATGGAATTCAAAATTTTCAAATCCCTTATTTACGGAATCTAACAAGCGCTGGAGTCTATATAATATCCATTTGTCTATTTTCCTTAAGTTGATATAATCTATTTTGTCTTGCGCCGGGTCAAAATCATAGAGGTTGCTTAAAATAAATCTTACAGTATTTCTTATCTTACGATACGCCTCAACGAGCCGGGCCAATATCTCTTCGGAAATACGGATATCTTCGTTGTAATCGCTTGAGGCAACCCAAAGTCTCAATATATCGGCACCGTATTTCTTAATAATATCTTGAGGCGAAATGACATTACCTTGCGATTTAGACATTTTTCTGCCCAGGCCGTCAACTACAAATCCATGGGTCAACACGCTTTCAAAGGGAGGTTTAGCGTCAATACACATTGAAGGTATCAAGGAAGATTGAAACCAACCACGGTGTTGGTCAGAACCCTCAAGGTATAATGCGCAGGGGAATGCGAGGTCTTTTCTCTTCTTTAAAACTGCCTGGTGGCTGACACCGGACTCAAACCAGACATCCAAGATATCATCTTTCTCCATAATCAATTTATTACCCTGACAATAAGGGCATCTTGAGTCCTTCGTTAAAAATTCTTTTATATCCTTTAAAAACCAGGCATCCGAGCCTTCCCGGGCAACGATATCGGCAAATTTATCAATGATTTGCGGGTCAAGAAACTTTTTTGCGCAATCACGGCAACCTAAGGCAGGAATAGGCACTCCCCAATATCTCTGTCGCGAAAGACACCAATCCGGCCTCATCTCTACCATGGCAAGAATCCTTTCCCTACCGGAAGGAGGAATCCAGCGGATATCGTTTCTTATTGCCTCAAGAAGTTTTTCCCTTAAATTATTATGCTCCACATTTAAAAACCATTGTTCAGTAGAGCGGATAATGATGGGAGTTTTACACCGCCAACAATGGGGGTAGGAGTGCGTAATCTCTGCGGCATATAAAAGATTACCCTGTCTTTTCAATCTCTCAATTATTTTCGCATTGGCATCAAAGACATGCATCCCTTTAAATTCTAAGGCGATGTCTTGGAAAAACTCACCCTTATTATCCACGGGCATGCATTCTTCAAGATGGTATTTTTTACCCGTCAGATAATCTTCCTGGCCATGGCCGGGTGCAGTATGGACGCAACCGGTTCCTTCTTCCTTGGAAACATAATCTGCCAAAACAAATTTAAAATTTGCTTTTCTCGGCGGTTTAAAAATATCGCGGTAAGGCATACCTTCCAATTCTTTTGCCTTAACGTAATCTCTTATTTTATATTCCCTTATCCCTATCTTTTCCATAACCCGGCTAACTAAATCTTTCTGAATTATCCATACCTCATCTCCTACATCAATCAATGCGTATTCAAAATCAGGGTGCAGGGCAATTGCTACATTCGCAATCAATGTCCAAGGAGTGGTAGTCCAAACAATTGCACAGACCTTTTTCTCCGGTGGAATATTTTTAAGAGCCGGCCAGGGACCAAATGTCTCAAACTTAATATATATTGAAGGAGAAAGATGGTCCTGGTATTCTACCTCTGCCTCCGCCAAAGCCGTCTCGCATTTAAAACACCAGTTCACGGGCTTCTGGCCACGATAAATGTAGCCCTTTCTTACCAATTCACCCAGAGACCTAACCACTGCCTCCTCGTATTGTTTATCCAGAGTAAGATACGGATTATCCCAATCGGCGGTGACACCCAATCTTTTAAATTGTTCCCTCTGTATATTTACAAACTTCATCGCATATTTGTAAGCCTGCAGACGAAAATCAATCTGGCTGATCTGGTATTTATTAATACCCAATTCTTTAAACAATTGGTGTTCAACCGGCAGACCATGGCAATCCCACCCTGGCACAAAACTTGCATCAAACCCCGCCATGGTCTTATATTTGATAATTATATCTTTTAAAGTTTTGTTTAAGGCGTGTCCGATATGAATATCGCCATTAGCATAAGGCGGCCCATCATGAAGTATATATTTTTTTCTCCCAACAGATTTCTTCCTAATTAGATTATAAAGACCGATCTCTTCCCATCTTTTTAAAATGAGCGGTTCCTTTACTGCTAAATCCGCCTTCATAGGAAAATCGGTGTGAGGTAGATTTAAGGTAGTTTTGTAATCCATATTAATCATTTCATATATTTGCCAATAATAATATTTAAATCCTTCTTTATCTTTGCCGAAATCAATTTCTTATCCGTCACAATTGCATTTAAAAGCGAACTACCGCAAGCACATTTTCTTTCCTGCGGAATATTTTTTATTACTCTAGAAAGGATTCTCTTGGCCTGGTCAATATTTTTCTGTAAATTATTAATTACCATCTCGGCAGTTACTGAGTCATGGGCCGGATGCCAACAATCATAATCCGTAACTGCGGCCAGAACACCATAACACATCTCGGCTTCCCTTGCCAACTTTGCCTCCACAAAATTTGTCATTCCAATAACATCCATCCCCCAGCTTCGGTAAAGATTGGACTCTGCCAGAGTAGAAAACATTGGTCCCTCAATATTAATGTAAGTTCCACGGTTATGAATCCTTAAACCCAGACTCTTGCCTGCCTCAAATAATAAATTGCTTAATTCACCGCAGACCGGATGCGCAAATTCTACGTGGACTACTATCCCCTCCTCAAAAAAGCTCATTTCTCGGGCGTAATTAGTCCGGTCTACAAACTGGTCCACAACCACAAAATCTAAAGGCCTGAACTCTTCCTTAAGACTTCCGCAGGCACTAACCGAAATTATCCTCTCCACTCCCAATTTCTTCATACCAAAAATATTTGCACGATAATTTATATGACTGGGAGGTATGCGGTGACCTATAGCGTGACGGGGGATGAACACCACCTCCTTATCTGCTAATCTGCCAATAATAAATTTAGCTGATGGCTTACCAAAAGGCGTATTTAAGGAAACTTCTTTTGTGTCTTTGAGGCCTTCTATTTTATATAATCCACTTCCTCCGATAATTCCAATGCGTCCCATTTTTAAACCCTCCGTGAAAGTTCACCTGCCCGTCTTAAAGCCGCTCTTACTGCCTGGATTAAAGAACCACC
>JAMWDD010000091.1 GCA_023818885.1 Candidatus Omnitrophota bacterium
GTGTTCGAGTCACGGGCGGCTCATAAATTTTAGATGCGGACGTGGCGGAATTGGCATACGCGTATGGCTTAGGACCATATGGGGAAACCCTTGGGGGTTCAACTCCCTCCGTCCGCATAATCAAGAATAAACATAAGCGATTAGTGCGGCGGTAATTCAGTGGTAGAATGTCTGGTTGCCAACCAGAATGACACGGGTTCAAGTCCCGTCCGCCGCTTGGCTAGATAATTAAGGAGGTTGTATGAATATTACTGATTTCTTGTCTAAGAAGGCCATAATCACTGATATTAAAGCAACGAAGAAAGAAGATATCATCCGCGAATTGGTAGATGCGTTGATAAATGCAGGTGAAATAGAAAAAAAAGACCGCAATAAAATTGTGGAATTATTGATTGCCCGCGAATCATTAGGTTCAACTGCCATTGGCCAAGGCGTGGCTATACCGCATGCAAAAGCAGATTGTATAAAGAAGATGGTTGCTGGTTTTGGCCTTTCTCAAAAAGGGCTGGATTTTGATTCTCTGGATGGCGAGCCCGTACACATTTTCTTTTTATTATTGGCACCTCAAGATTCCGCTGGTCCTCATCTTAAAGCCCTGGCAAAGATTGCCCGTCTTTTAAGAGATAAATACTTCCGCGATAATTTAAAATCTTGTAAGGATGAAAAATCAATAATTAAGATTATTGCCCAGGAAGACGAAAAAAAGATTTAGATTAAATTAAAGATGAAGATAAATCTTATCCGCAAATTAAAGTGGCTGTATCCGGGAATGGGCATAAAGCGCTGGATTATTTTTAGTGCCTTTGGTCTTTTTTTGGTGGCAGTAGGTTCAATGAAGTTTCAGGCGGACATCTATTTTATAGTCAAGATACTTGATTTTATAGTTATTATCTCGGGTTTTATTATCTTGGCATTGGGAATTATAAAGATCATTCGCTTTTTTATCAATGTATTTTTATCCCCACGAGAAAAAGAAATTTTTGACATTATTTATCAAAGAAAACTCCTGGAACGAGGGCCTAAGGTTGTCGCCATTGGAGGCGGCTCCGGTCTTGCGGTGCTCTTGGAGGGTTTAAAGGAATACACTTCTAATGTTACCGCCATTGTTACGGTTGCGGATGATGGCGGTTCATCGGGCCGCTTACGCGAGCAATTTGATATATTGCCTCCGGGCGATATCCGTAACTGCCTGGTTGCTCTGGCGGATGCACCGCAATTAATGCGCGAACTATTTCAATTCCGTTTTAGTAAAGGAAGCGATTTAGAAGGCCACAGTTTTGGAAATCTTTTTATTACGGTGATGACGCAGTTAACCGGTGATTTTGAAAAGGCCATCAAAGAATCAAGCAAGGTTTTGGCAATACGCGGACAGGTCATCCCTTCAACTTTAAGCAAGGTTTCTTTAGTGGCCCAGCATAAAGATGGGTCAATTACTGAAGGAGAGGCGCAGATACCTATGAAGAATAAACCCATTCAAAGGGTTTATTTAAGACCGGCGGATGTAACTTCCATACCCGATGCCACAAAGGCAATAAAAGAAGCAAATATTATAGTTATGGGTCCGGGCAGTCTTTATACCAGTATCATTCCCAATCTTTTGATAAAAGAGATAACCGAGGCAATTGTGAATGTTGATGCCATCAAGGTGTATGTTTGCAATATTATGACCCAGCCGGGAGAGACAGACGGCTACAGTGCCTCTGACCATGTCAGAGTGCTTATTGAACATGCTCATCGTCGGATAATTAACTACTGTGTGGTAAATGTAGGTAAGATTCCTCAGGTGCTTTTAGACCGTTATCATAAAGATAATTCTTATCCAGTTGTTGCAGATAGCCGTAAGATTAGAAGCATGGGTTATCGTGTTATTGAAGAAGATATAGTTGACCCTAAGGATTACATAAGACACGATACGGATAAACTTGCCCGACTCCTTCTTGGTCTTACCGAAGAGATATAAAATGCCCAAGATTAAATTTCTTTTGGCGATTCATTCGCACCAGCCCGTAGGAAACTTTGAGGGCGTATTCCAGGAGGCCTACGAGAAAGCGTATCTACCCTTTTTAGATGTAATCAGCAAATACCCAGAGGTAAAATTGGCCCTGCATTACTCCGGAGGTTTGCTTGATTGGTTGGAGAAAAAATATCCGGATTTTATTCAGCGGTTGAGAAATTTAGTAAGCCGTGGCCAAATTGAAATTTTAGCCGGCGGTTATTACGAACCCATATTACCCATAATTCCCGAGTCAGATGCCCTTGGTCAGATAGAGATGTTAAAGAAAAAGATTGAGAAGCTGTTTTCTTACCAGGCAAAAGGGGCGTGGTTGACGGAAAGGGTTTGGGAGCCCCGCACTGCTTACATTCTCTCTAAAGGTGGTTTGAAGTATACGCTAGTAGATGATGCACATTTTAAGTTTGTTTCTTCTTCGCCTGATGATGTGGAGGGCTATTATATCTGTGATGAACAGGGAGAACATATTTGTATATTTCCCGGCTGTGAGAAATTGCGCTATGCGATACCTTTTAAATTACCGCCGGAGACCATTGATTATTTTAAGATGCGGCTGGAGAGAAGTAAAAAGGACCTCGCCATTACCTTTGCCGATGACGGAGAAAAATTTGGGCTTTGGCCTGGCACGCATAAATGGGTTTATAAAGAAAAGTGGCTGGAGAATTTTTTTGACCTTCTGAGCAGAAATAGAGATTGGATTGAATTTCAGACCTTTAGCGATTACCTGAATGAAAACCCCCCTTCGGGAAAAATTTATCTTGCCTGTGCCAGTTATCGCGAGATGCTGGAGTGGTCAGAGGGATATTTTAGAAATTTCTTCATTAAATATCCCGAAGCAGATAATATGCAAAAAAGAATGTTTTATGTGAGCAATAAACTTAAAAATTACGCAGAAAGATTGAATAAAAAAGATTTTGAAAAAGCCAGAGATTATCTGTATAAGGCAGAGGCAAACGATAGTTATTGGCACGGCGTATTTGGCGGCCTTTATTTGAATCATTTGCGTTCGGCGGTTTATTCCAATCTTATTGAGGCAGAGAAGATAATTGATAGATTAGACATAAAAAATGAAGAGAGGACTGAGGAATTGGATATCAACCTTGATGGGAGAAAAGAAATTATCATCAATAATGAAGTGCATGCCCTTTATTTTATGCCATCTCGGCAGGCGGCTTTATATGAATGGGATTATAAGCCAAAGGCAATAAACTTTACCAACACGATTATGCGCCGGCCGGAAAAATACCACCAGCGATTGAAAGAGAAATTGGAGATGGCAAATACCTCAAATTCGTCTATCCCCAGTATCCATGAGATTTCGGCGGTAAAAGAAAAGATTTCTGCTCAAGAACTGTATTACGATGCTTATCCGCGGTATAGTTTAATAGAGCATTTTTTTACTCCGGATAGTGATTTAGATAATTTCATTTCTTCAAATATGGCTGAGATAATCCCGGCCTTAAGTCGGAATTCTAAGGCCGATTACACCCACGCCTTAGCCAAGGTCGTCTTCAGTTATAATGTAGTTGCGGATAAGCTTTACCTTGATATAGTTAAATCCGTGCAGGTAACCAGGGATTTAAAGATAAATTATAAGTTAAGGAATTTAAGCGATGCAAAATCTTCTTTAAATTTCGGGATTGAATTCAATTTTTCTTTATACGACCCGAATTTAAGCATTAATAAAGGGATTTTAAAGAAGGATTCTTTAAATATAAACGATGTCTGGTACGGAATAAATCTTACCTTTGATTTAAGTGAAGATGCCTTAATCTGGCACTTTCCGGTTGAGACGATCTCTGAATCCGAGGCAGGGATTGAGAAGACCTATCAGGGGTTGTGTTTAGTTTTTATTTGGAATCTGGATATCCCGGCTAAGGATGCGCGCAAATTAGATTTAAATTTAAGCGTAAATTGATATGCCGGTAGTTTCAAAAAAAATCGTGATTAAAAATAAACAAGGACTCCATGCGCGACCCGCGGCTTTATTTGTTCAGACCGCAAACAAATTTGATTCTACCATTACGGTAATAAAAGGCAAGGAAGAGGTAAATGGAAAGTCCATCATGGGCATCTTGATGCTTGGCGCGGAAAAGGATAGTATCGTTATTATTCG
>JAMWDD010000092.1 GCA_023818885.1 Candidatus Omnitrophota bacterium
GATGGCGGATTATCCCATAAAAGAACTGGGTGAACGCACGCCTTTAGAGGCAGCTGAAACCCCTAATATGGATTTTATTGCTAAAGCCGGCTATTTAGGGCAAGTAAAGACTATTCCCAATAAGATGCAGCCGGCATCTGATGTAGCAAATATTTCCATTTTGGGCTATGACCCGCAGCTCTATTATACGGGCAGAGGGCCTTTGGAAGCGGCAAATTTAGGCGTAGAGTTAGATGAAGGAGATGTGGCTTTTAGATGCAATTTTATTACTGCCAACAATGATATTTTACTTGACTATAGCGCTGGCCACATCAGTTCCCGCGAATCTTCAATTTTGATGAAGTTTCTGGATAAAAAATTGGGAACTGCGGAGATAAAATTTTATCCCGGCGTAAGTTATCGGAATCTGGCTTTATTTAAGGGTTCTATTGCAAAAGGTTTAGAAAAAGTGCAATGTAAGCCTCCGCATGATATCACGGGTCAAAGCATATCAAAAAATTTGCCCAAGGGAGAAGGAGTAAAGATTCTGATAGAGCTGATGCAAAGGTCAAGAGAATTATTAGCAGGGCACGAAGTAAATCAGGTGCGCATTGATTTGGGAGAAAATCCGGCAAATATGATTTGGTTATGGGGGCAAGGAAAGAAACCCGCGATGCCTACGTTTAAAGAAAAATTTGGCTTGGCAGGAAGCATTGTTTCGGCGGTGGATTTAATCAAAGGCCTAGGAAGAATTTTGGGCCTGGAAGTGCTCAATGTCAAAGGCGCAACCGGTTATTACGACACAAATTATACCGGCAAGGCCGAGGCAGCTATAAAGTCATTAAAAAATAAGGACTTTGTTTTTCTGCATGTTGAGGCGCCGGATGAAGCCGGCCACAACGGCGATTTAAGAGAAAAAATTTTGGCCATAGAAAGATTTGATAAATTTGTTGTGGGTGCGTTTTTAAAGGCGTTTAAAGATAAAGAAAAATTTCGGCTGCTTGTCCTTCCTGACCATGCCACGCCGCTTAAGGTTAAAACCCATGTGGCAGATATCGTCTGTTTTGGTATTTATGGCAAAGGTATAGAAGCGGGAAATTTCTCTAATTACAGCGAAAACGCGGCTAAAAAAAGCAATCTGGTTTTTCAGAAGGGCAATGAGTTAATGGAGTATTTTATTAAGGGGTAGGGAATGAACTCTCTCTTTGTCATCTTAATTAGTGGAGTTTTATTTTTCTGGGGTTACTGCTTTTACGCAAAAAAGATAGAAGACCTCTGGCATATTAATCCCAAAGCATCTACGCCGGCATATGCAAAGTTTGACAGCGTTGATTATATTCCGGCAAAAAACTGGCTGGTGTTGTTTGGGCATCACTTTTCCTCCATCGCCGGCGCCGGTCCAATAATAGGACCGGTAATTGCCTGTTGCCTGTGGGGATGGTTGCCAGCATTAGTTTGGATTATTCTGGGAGCGGTCTTTTTGGGTGGCGTGCATGACTTCGGTGCCTTAATAACTTCGGTAAGGGAAGGAGGCAGTTCCATCGCTGATATCTCGCAAAATGTAATTTCCCGAAGGGCAAAAATACTCTTTTCCTTATTTGTGTGGCTGGCGCTGATTTTGGTGATTGCTGTATTTGCGTATCTGAGTGCCGACACATTTATCAAAGAACCGGCAATAGTCATCCCTTCCTTAGGATTGATACTGGTGGCAGTAGTGGTAGGAATTTTGCTGTATAATTTTAAAACAAATATAATCTTAACGACGCTGTTTGGTTTGACCCTCCTTGCGGGTTTGGTCTTTTTAGGAAATATATTTCCGGTTGCTTTGGCCAAATACGCGCTTAATATCTGGATAGCAATTTTATTTGTATATAGTTATTTTGCCTCCATCCTACCGGTTAATATACTTTTACAACCGCGCGATTATCTATCCAGTTTTCTGCTTTTCTTTGGAGCAGCAGCCGGCATAATAGGAATATTAATTACCCGCCCGAATTTAAATACGCCCTTTTATAACAAATGGGTGGTAGCCGAAGGACCACTTTGGCCAATTTTATGTATCACCATTGCCTGTGGCGCATTATCCGGTTTTCATTCTCTCATTTCCAGCGGCACTACTTCCAAGCAATTGCCGAATGAACGTTATGCCAAACGCATTGGTTATGGCGCGATGCTTTTAGAAGGAATAGTTGCGGTTTTGGCAGTAATCGCGGTAAGTATTGGCTTAAAAGGCAATCAGAGTTTAGCGACAGCGCTTAAGCAATTAGGCCCGATAAATATTTTTGGTCAGGGTTATGCGCAAATAACACAACCCCTCTTGGGGAAATATAGCAAGTTTATTGCCATTACCATCTTAAATGCCTTTATTCTCACTACCTTAGATACTGCTACGCGTATCTGCCGATATATAACGGAAGAATTATTTAAGATAAAAAATAGATTTTTATCTACGGCAATAGTTGTAATTTTAAGCGCCCTCATTGCTTTCAGCGGAAAATGGTCTAAAATCTGGCCGGCATTTGGCGCCTCCAATCAGTTAGTCGCCGCGTTGGCGTTGCTGGTTGTCAGTTGTTGGCTCTTGGCAAAAAATAAATCCATAAAATTCACGTTTATCCCGGCAGTCTTAATTTTAGTTACAACGGTTACCGCTTTATTTGTGCAGATAGCAAATTATATAAAAACAAAAGAAGTTGCGCTTTCTGTTATATGCGGTTTATTGATTATTCTGGCATTTTTTATTATCTGGGAAGCCGGAGGCATATTTAAATTAAAATTATTTAGGAGATAAAATGAAGAGAGGTTTAGTGGTACAGAAATTCGGCGGCAGTTCCGTAGCCAATGTCCAGCGCATTCAGAATGTGGCTAAAAGGGTGGCGGGGTACAGAAAGAAGGGCTATGATTTGGTCGTAGTGGTTTCCGCCTTAGGCGATACTACAGATGAACTCATTGCATTGTCTGAGCGAATAAACAAAAATCCCTCTGAGCGCGAAATGGATATGTTGCTTTCTACGGGCGAGCAGGCATCTAGCGCCCTGTTAGCCATGGCAATTCACAAGTTAGGTTATGACGCAATATCGCTTACCGGAGCGCAGGTAGGCATTATTACCGATATGCAGCATACTAAAGCCAAGATTGTGAATATCAGCGCGGATAAAATAAAAGAAGAGCTTAAAAACGGCAAAATCGTTATTGTCGCCGGGTTTCAGGGCATGACCCCTAACCACGACATTACCACGCTGGGTAGAGGCGGCTCTGACTTGACTGCTGTGGCCTTGGCAAAAACCCTCAACGCCGATATCTGTGAGATTTACACTGATGTTAACGGCGTCTATACCGCTGACCCGCGCATAGAGCCAAAGGCAAAAAAACTCTCATCCATCACCTTTGATGAAATGTTGGAGATGGCTTCTTTAGGCGCGCAGGTGATGCAGTCGCGTTCCATTGAGGTGGCCAAGAAATTTAATGTGACTATTCATGTGCGCTCATCTTTTAATAAAAAGCCGGGGACAATTATTTGCAAGGAGGTAAAGAGGATGGAAGAATTTGTGATTAGCGGCGTTACCTTAAATAAAAATGAGGCAAAGATTACCATTTGCAATGTTCCTGATAAGCCTGGTCTGGCGGCGAAAATATTTAAAGAGGTTTCCGGCGGCGGGATTAATGTGGATATGATTGTGCAGAATGTCAGCCATACGCGTCAGACAGACATATCCTTTACTGTAAATAGAAGCCAGGCAGTCAAAGCGGTAAGGCTTACCAAAAAAATTGCCCAAAAAGTAGGCGCCGGGCTTGTTTTAAAGGATGAGGATATTGCTCGCATTTCAATAGTCGGCGTAGGTATGAAGTCGCATCCGGGCGTGGCGGCACGGATGTTTGAAGCCTTAGCCAAGCACGGTATCAATATAGAAATGATTTCTACTTCTGATATCAGTATTTCCTGCATTATCAAGAAGAGATTTGGGGAAAAAGCGGTCCGGGCATTACATAGCAAATTTGGATTGTCATAAGAGAGGTCTAAAATGCAAGTCAAATTATATGATACTACATTGCGCGATGGCGCGCAAAGCGAAGGCATTTCTTATTCTGTGAATGACAAGGTAAGGATTGCCCAGAAATTAGATGAATTAG
>JAMWDD010000093.1 GCA_023818885.1 Candidatus Omnitrophota bacterium
TATACCAATCCCATCTCAACTTCAATAGTGAGTTATATCTATCTACATATAATTAAACGCCTGCCTTTTATCTGGAGATACCTTTATGATAATCCTGAGTTTATAAAAAAAACCGAAAGGACCAAGGCCATAATTCATCGAATCAATGCCCCGAAGTTAAAGGCGATACTGGATGATTTTAGGCCGGGCGTGATTGCCTGTTCGCAGGCCTATCCTTGCGGTATAGTTGCGGATATAAAGAAGATGTACAATTTAGAGATTCCTCTGGTAGCAATTCTGACTGATTATGTTCCACATTCCTATTGGATATACGATACAGTGGATTATTATATTGTTCCTTCTGAAGATATAAAAATACGTTTGATAGAAAAAGGGGTTGAGCCCAGTCGGATAAAATCCTTGGGCATTCCCATTGACCCGAAATTCAATATGCCTTTAGATAGAAAAAAGATAAAATTGAGTTTAGGGCTTAATTTAGAAACACCGGTTATATTGATTATGGGCGGAAGCCACGGCTTAGGGCCTTTAAAGCAGATATTACATCATTTGGATAAATCAAAATTAAAGTTTCAGGAAATTGTGGTTACAGGCATAAATAAAAGATTGTTTAACTATTTTAAGAAACGCTTAGGTAAGTATAAAAAGGAAATCAAACTCTTTGGTTATGCAAATAATGTAAATGAGTTGATGGCAGTTTCTGATATCATTATTACCAAGCCGGGGGGTGTGACGATATCAGAAGCAATGGCGATGGGACTGCCGATGATTATCATGCGGCCAATACCGGGCCAAGAAGAAAATAATACCCTTTATTTAACAAAGCAAAAGGCAGCGATTAAAGTAGATGAACCTAAAAAAATAAAAGAGGCAGTTGAAGATTTGCTCAGTCAACCTGATAAATTAAAGCAATTAAGCAGTGCCGCACGCAAGATGAGTAATCCCGCTGCCAGTATGAATATAGCGAAATTGTTGCTTGAGCTGTGTGTTCATAATTGAATTTATATGCTTTATTATATTTTATATCGTCTCGGCCAATTTATTGCCTTGCACCTGCCTTTACAGTTGGCTTATCAGTTGGCTGTCATTGTTTCTGATATAAGACTTCTGTTTGCCCCTCAAGATAGAAAAGAGACGCAGGAAAATCTAAGGGTGATATTTCCCGAAAAATCTAAATCCGAAATAAAGAAAATCTGCAAAGCCTTATTTAGAAATTTTGCTAAGTATCTGGTAGATTTTTTCTGTTTTTCTAAACTGGATAAAAAATTTATAGAAAAAAAAATCGAGATAAAAAATATTCATTATTTTGACGAATGTTTAAAGAGAGGTAAAGGCGTAATTGCTTTGACCGCCCACATTGGCAACTGGGAACTGGGCGGAGCAGTAGCGGGAATTCTGGGGTATCCTTTATGGGCAGTGGCATTGCCACATAAACATAAGGCGGTGGATAATTTTTTTAATTATCAGAGAAAATTAAAAGGCATAAATGTTATGCCGCTAAATAAAGCAGCCAGACAATGTCTGGTATGTCTTGAAGAAAACAAATTGCTTGCGCTGGTGGGAGACAGAGATTTTAAACAAAAAGGCATAGTTATAGATTTTTTTGGCAAAAAAACTATATTTCCTGAAGGGCCAGCGATTTTCTCGCTTATAACAGGAGCGCCCATAATCTGTGGCTTTATGTTAAGAAAAGCCGATGACAGTTTTATTTTTATTCTGGAAGAGCCGATTAGATTTAAGCCGTCGGGAAATAAGGAAAAAGATGCCAAGGATTTGATAGAAAAATATGCAAAAATTTTTGAAGATTATATAAGAAGATATCCTGACCAATGGTATATGTTCAGGAATTTCTGGATTAAATAATATGAAAACCTGTGTTGTCATTCCCACCTATAACGAAGCAAAAGAAATCGGTAATCTTGTAAGAAAATTGAGGAGTAGCAATTTAGAGGTATTGGTCATTGATGACGGCTCAAGCGACGCAACCGCCCAGATTGCTCGGCAAGCGGATGCCATGGTCATAAAGAACGCCCAAAACCAAGGTAAAGGTGCCAGTTTAATTAAAGGTTTTGATTTCGTTTTAAAAAATGGATTTGATGCGGTTTTGACGATGGACGGTGACGGTCAGCATAATCCGGATGATGTAAAATACTTTTTTGATGCAATGAAGACAAAGGATGCTGGTGTTTTTGTGGGTAATAGGATGCACAAAGCAAAAGGTATGCCCTTCATTCGCTGGTTAACCAATAAATTTATGTCTTTGTTAATATCTTTTCTCTGTAAACAGCGCATAGCCGATAGCCAGTGCGGTTTTCGTCTTATTAAAAGAGAGGTTTTAGAAAAGATTCGCTTAAAAAGTATGAAATACGAAATCGAATCTGAGATAATTATTAAGGCAGCAAGGCATGGTTTTAAGATTGCCTCCGTTGATATCGAAAGTATTTATAAAGGAGAGAAAAGTCAGATTAATCCTTTCCTTGATACCATAAGATTCTTTAAATTTTTAATGAGAGAAATATGGATGACACAGCATTAAGGATACGCATGGTAAAAGAACAACTTCTGGGGCGTGATATTAATGACGAAAGAGTATTGGCAGCGTTTCAGAAGGTTCCCCGTCATTTATTTGTCCCTGAAGATTTCCAAAAAAATGCTTATGAAGATTATCCACTTCCTATTGGTGAAGGCCAAACTATCTCTCAACCCTATATGGTAGCGCTGATGACTCAACTTTTATGCTTAAGCGGAGAAGAAAAGGTCTTAGAAATTGGTACCGGCTCAGGGTATCAGGCGGCAATCTTGGCGGAATTGAGCAAAGAGGTCTATACAATTGAGCGTTTTGAAACTTTGGCTAATAATGCGAAAAAAGTTTTATTAAAATTGGGTTATGCTAATGTAAATGTAAGAGTGGGCGATGGCACGCAGGGTTGGCCGGAGGAGGCTCCTTTTGATCGGATTATTGTAACTGCCGCCAGTCCGCATATTCCTCATCCTTTGATAGAACAATTAAAAGACCCCGGCCTTTTAGTTATACCTTTGGGTGAGGCCTTTAGCCAAATACTTACGGTAGTATATAAAGATAAGGCCAAAATCAGACAGGAAGAGATCTGCGGCTGTGTTTTTGTTCCTTTGGTAGGAAAATATGCAAGATGATAAATTGGATATTAGGTCTTCCTCATAATTTAGCAATTTTGCTTACCGCCTGTTTGCCGGTATTTGAACTGAGAGGCGCAATACCTTTAGGATTCTATTTAAAAGTGCCTCTTGGCCGAGTGTTTATTTTATCTGTATGTGGCAATATGCTTCCGGTTGTACCTTTATTACTTTTTTTAGAACCGATATCCGCTTATCTTAGGAGATTTTATGTATTTAAAATATTTTTTGACTGGCTTTTTAAGCGGACAAAAGAAAGAGCGGATTTGATAGAGAAATACGAAGCGCTTGGTCTGGCATTATTCGTGAGCATACCTCTGCCGATGACAGGAGCCTGGAGTGGTGCGGTCGCTGCCTCTTTATTTAAAATAAGATTTAGATATGCATTTATGGCGATATTTTTAGGTGTCATTATCGCGGGCATAATTGTAACTATGCTTTGTCTTTTGGGAAAGTTGACGTGGAATGCATACCGATAATATTTTTAAAGTAGCGCTTTTGGTCTCTTTGGGGATTCATAGTTTTATTCTTGCGGCAATGCCTTTTATAAAAAATCTGTCTTTACATAAGAAAATAGATGCGATAGAAATAGTTTATCTTAAACCCCCGACCACATCCGAAATAAAAAAGATTGAGTTATCCAAAAATGTTAATCGGGATGTATCAAATCCACCATCGCATAGAAAAGAGGATGTGTTTAAGGAAAAAGAAATGGATTTAAAGAAACCCGAGATAAAATTAATAGATATAGATTCTAATTTTTCTAAAGATAAAATTACTTTTCTTGCGATTGATTCTGGAAAAGTTGATAACCCTAATTATTTAAATTATTATCAAACTATTAGAGAAAGAATTAAAAGAGCAGCATACCAGATTTATAGCCGTCGGGATAAGGGAGAGGTATATGTATCTTTTG
>JAMWDD010000094.1 GCA_023818885.1 Candidatus Omnitrophota bacterium
GCCTTCGCCATGGGTGCGCTTGCACGCCACCAAGGACTATTCCGATATGGTGCTTATCTTGGAGAAATTCCCCAAAATCCATCTGACCTTTAATTTAGTGCCTTCGTTAATTGAACAGATAGAGGATTACATTGAAGGCCGCGTAAGAGAACAATATCTAGAGATATCCTCCAAAAAGATAGAGGAATTAACTCCTCAAGAAAAGGTCTTTATTAAGGCGCATTTCTTTAAGATTAATATCTCCAAGGTCATTTCTCATATTCCACGTTATTACCAACTTTACCTTAAGAAATTAAATAATCAGGAATTTTCTCATCAGGATTATTTAGATTCAATCGTCTGGTTTAATCTGGCCTGGATTGACCCTTATTTTCGGCAGGCGATTCCCGAATTAAAGGCGATTAAACAGAAGGCAAGGTTTTTTAGCGAAGAGGAGAAACAGATAGTTTTAGAAAAGCAAAAAGAAATCATCAAGGGAACAATTTCTGTATATAAAAGGTTTCAAGATTTGGGTCAGATTGAGGTAAGCATTTCTCCTTTTTATCATCCGATTTTACCTTTACTTTATAATACCAAAATTGCGCTGGAGGCAAATCCCAAAACAGCCGTGCCTAAAGATTTGGTCTTCAGTTATCCGGAAGATGTCCAGGCCCAAATTCAAAACGCCGTAGATTTTATGTATAAACGCTTCGGTAAAAAATTGCAAGGGATGTGGCCTTCCGAAGAATCGGTCAGTGAGCATATCCTGCCTTATATTATAAAAGCAGGGATAAACTGGATAGTTACGGATGAGGCCATACTCTTTAAGTCTTTAAAGAAAAAAAGAAGCGGAAAATTGCTTTATCAGCCCTATTTACTGGAGAGAGAGGAGGGGGTTTTAAATATTGTCTTTCGCGACCGTAATCTTTCAGACCTAATCGGTTTTGTTTACCATCAGTGGAAGGCAGAGGATGCAGTAAATAATTTTATGACCCACCTTAAAAATATCGCCCAGACCTTTAAAAACGAAGATTGCCTGGTCGTGATTGCCCTTGACGGAGAAAATGCCTGGGAATATTATCCTAATGACGGCTGGGATTTTCTCAACTTGCTTTATCAGAAGATCTCGGAAGCGGATTTTATTAAAAGCGTAACTATAAGTGAATACTTAAATATCCATCCGCCAAAACAGACGCTTGCTAAATTAAAACCCGGCTCCTGGATAAACGCAGATTTTCAGAAGTGGATCGGCAATCCCTATAAAAACAAGGCCTGGGAGTATCTTATTGCCGCAAGAAAACTTTTAACTAATCTTTCGTCTTCCCTCCCTAATCCAGCATTGGCCTGGAAGCAGATGTATATTCTGGAAGGTTCGGATTGGTTCTGGTGGTATGGCGACAAACAGCCGGAATTTGACGCATTATTTCGCATGCATTTAGCCAATTTCTACCGCCTTTTAGGTAGAGAAATCCCTACATATCTAAATTCACCGCTTGAGCCGCCTTAAGGAGCAAAACTCATTGACAATTAATGACTTTTATGTTAAAATTTAGCCATATAAAATGGACAAAAAAGAATTATACGAACACCTTGCCAAGATTTATCTTGATAGTTCAAGAAAACACCAAAGGAAAAGGAAAAACCAGCAGTATCTGATAAAGCCCCTGCATCTTTATATTGGACTTGCTATCCTCGTTTTAATCCTCAGCCCCTTTTTAATAAAAACGATTTTTTCTCGCAACGACACTTTTTCTTCGGAATACCGCACCGCCTTAGTTATCCAGCCGGATGTGATAAAGTTAAATTATAATTTCTCTGCGGCCAAAAAAGAGATTTATACTATCCCTTTAAAAGATTTAAATTTAAGTTCCTATAAGGTACTCGCATTTACCGCGAAAAAAAGCCAAGAAAAAGGTAACGTCTCTTTAAGAATAGAATTAACTAATTCTTTTAAGGAAAAATCAGAAGTTTATATCAGCGGTCTATCCAGCAAATGGAAGGATTACAGTATTAATCTGGATTCATTTAAAAAAATCACTGATTGGTCTGAAATCAAGGAATTGCTCTTTATCGTTGAGGAGTGGAACACAAAAGAAAAAAATAATGTGGTTTATATTGAAAATATAAAATTTTTAAAATAGGAGGGATTGAATGCAGATAATTGCGATTGCAAATCAAAAAGGCGGCTGCGGAAAAACCACCACCGCCATAAACCTTGCTGCGGCCCTGGCATTAAATGACAAAAAGGTTCTGCTCATTGATTTTGACCCGCAGGCGCACGCGACTCAGGGATTAAACATAAGTAGCGAATTGAATATTTACAATGTCCTCTCGCCCATAACTCACAAAAAGGCAAGGTTAGAAAATATTATTAAAAGTATCGGTCCCAATTTTGACCTTGCGCCTTCCGGGATTATCCTGAGCACCTTAGAACAAGAATTGTCCGATGAAATCAGCCGCGAATCGCGCTTATCAGAAGTCTTAACCAACTTTATTAACCGCACTTACTATAATTATGCCTTGATTGACTGTCCGCCAAACTTAGGTCTTTTAACCATAAACGCCATCTGTGCCTCTCATCAAATAATCATTCCGGTTGAGGCAAGCCGTTTTTCTATCGATGGCATCAGCCGCTTAATTGACATAATTAACCTTATAAAAGAAAGATTAAATCACCATGCCGATTACCAGATTTTAACCACCATGTTTGATTCACGGCTGGCGCACTCCTTTAAAATGTTAGAAAAAATCAACGCCAATTTCGGCGATAAAGTGATGGATGTAATAATCCATGTCAATGTGAAATTAAAGGAGGCCCAAAATCAAGGCACGCATATTTTTAATTTTGACAAATATTCCCGGGGCGCCAAAGATTATTTTAGTTTGGCGCGCTTAATCATTTCTCAATTTGAAGCAGTCGAAGCACCTAAAGAGGCACTGAAACTAGAAGCGAGCTTGGAAAGGTCTAGATTAAGCAAGGAAATGAAAGAATTGGTAAAGGAAGAGATTGCGCGGCTAAACGAAATAATGTTTTCACTTTCTGCGCCCCAAGCAAACAGGGTTTATCTGGTGGGCGATTTTAACAATTGGCAGACCGATGAATCAGCATTAATGCAGCGTGATGCCAATGGCCTCTGGACCAAAAAACTCACCTTGAATCCCGGTAGATATCATTACCGTTTTGTAGTGGATGACGTGTGGATGGAAGACCCCAATAATGAAAGAAAAATAGAGAATCCTTTTGGCAGTATGGATTCATTGCTAGAAATATAGATAATGAACCGGGGGACTTCGCAAAAAACAGAAATAAAAAAAATCAATACACTACTTCTGGGTATGTTGTCATATTTATCCTTTCTTTGCATCTTGCCCATTTTGTTGAATAAAAAAGATAAATTTATCGTCCATCATGCAAAATTAGGATTAATTTTGTTCGTTCTGGAAGCAATAACGGTATTGCTTGGCATAATCCCGTTATTCGGCAACTTTGTATCGCCCTTTGTCTTGGGTCTTTGCTTTTTCCTTTCCATCTGGGGCATTCTGGGTGTTTTGAAAAATAAATACAGCCGCATTATTTTATTATCTGATCTGGCACAAAAAATTGATTTGTAAATTGCTATGGAGACCCAAGTTGCTATAAAATTACGCAGAAGTGTACGTGATTTTAAACCCCAAATTAAAATTTCTAAAGATATTTTAGAAAAACTTATTGACGCCGGCCGTCTGGCTCCCACGGCCAGAAACATCCAGCCCTGGGAATTCATCGTCATTACGAATAAAGATATGCTTGAAACTATAGGTGGTATTGCGGATAATGGCAGATTTATTGCCGATGCCAGTGCCTGCATCGCCGTTTTTTGCAAAGACACCAAATATTATTTGGAAGACGGCTGTGCTGCCACCGAGAATTTACTTTTGGCTGCTACAGATTTAGGCCTGGACAGCTGCTGGGTGGCGGGAGATAAAAAACCGTATTGCCTTAGGATAAAAGAACTTTTAGGCGTTCCGGATGATTTCAAATTGGTAAGTAT
>JAMWDD010000095.1 GCA_023818885.1 Candidatus Omnitrophota bacterium
AAGAGGAAAAGTTATCTTCTACCGCCTTGTCTATGATGATCCTGTCATAAAGCAGTTTAAGATACTAAAGAATTTAGTTGCTTTGCGGCCTATTGTTTCTAAGCTTAAACCTTTTTCGCGTAAGATTATACTCTACGGCAGCCATAGTCGTGGAGAGAATGACTCCTCAAGCGACATTGATTTGTTCATCATCTCAAAGGATCCCGAAGCCACAAAAGATATAATTTCTTCTATAAAAAGTAAGCAAAAACTCCAGACTGTAATTAAGACCCAAGCTGAACTGGCTAATTTCAAGGAAAGCGAAAAGGTCTTTATGCAGGAGGTTGAGCGGGGCATAGTACTCTGGGAGGAAAAAGAATGACCATAGAATACGATGACTGCCTAAAAAGAGCTAAGATTAAGCCCTTTTCGCGTGGACCTGCCTTGGTTGCAAAGGAGATGGAAGAGCTGAGTCCGATTTATCTCGGGCGCATAAAACCTACAGTGAAGCTGATTATAAATGGGCAACTATTCAGACTTATTATGCGATGTTTCATAGCGCAAGGGCTTTATTATATGCCAAAAGTCTCAGAGAGCATAGCCACTATTGTTTGGTTGCTGCTATTAGGACATTATATGTGGATACAAAAATTATCCCGGTGCATATCTTGGAAGGTTTCCAGCAAGCCAAAACCCTAAGGGAAGAGGTTGACTATTACCATAGATGGTCTCAAGCCAGTTGCGAAAAGCTGATAAAGCTGACTGAGGAGTTTTTAGAAATAGCCAAAACCACGGTCTTATCCAAGAAAAAATAAAGTACTAAAGGGGGGACGGTCCTCCATTGTATATTAGATTTTATGATGGAAGGTGGCGATGAGTTGTTAAATAGCAAAGAATACCAAATTGAAAACAATCTCGAATCCAAAATAGCCAAAATGTGGTAAGTATGTTTTTAGTGTTGATGTTAAAAAAGTGAATTAAGTAAGATATCTTATGAAACCAAAAGGCAAAGAATTTATAGATGATAAGACAGCAGAGAAAATTACTTGCTTAATAGATACTGCTTTAGGGCAAGATTTGACGAAGAGACTAGGTAGAGATTTTTCAAAAGATATGATTCGGTTTCATCCGGTAGCGCAGAAGTGCAAGCAGATACGGCAAGAGAAAGGGCTTACCATAAAACAAGTCGCTACTTCAATAAAAGTTCCTCAATATCGCCTACGGGCTATTGAAGATTCAAGTTTAAGGTATATTTTATTTGATGTGCTCAAGCGGTATGTAGATTTCTTAGGGTTAACAGATTGGTTTATTTTATGGAAGGATAAAAATAAGGATGTATATAGACGCTTAAAAGAGAAACCTTACAAATGATACTTCACTGCACTGCTAAACTTTTGAAGGAAATGAATATTGCCAAGCCAGATGCGGCTGATATACCGCCGCAGTCCTCTCTCTTAGGTGACTGGTATGCGAACCTATTCTTTTTATCCCGCAAGAAAAATCTCATCTTTACTAATGCCCGAACCTTATTTACATTTATCGCCTTTGGGGTTAATCGGGCCCAGATGAGAAATATCACAGAATTATTCCGTAGAGAGTTAGGAAAAGCCCTTCTGGATGAGGATTTTGACGGTGAAACGATTCAGCGAATAATCAATGACTGCAAAGAAGTCCATATCGCCAAAGCCACAGATAGAAGCGTCCTCGGCGTAATGGTTGACCATGTAAAGAATGTCCGCTGGATGGTAGAAGAGCGCGATGGTGGATGGAATTCCAGTAATCTCTCTGAAGTAATAAAACAACTCAACCGCACACCACTTCTCTCAAAAGAATTTACTTACTCTATTGAAGAACTGGGAAAGGTTTTAGGCATTAAGATAGACCCAAAACTTAATTTTAAACCCAAGTTTTCCATCATCAGTCAAGACACTTAAGTTCCTCCCGCACATCCTCAAATTCTTTAAATGTTTTTCTACAATGGAAATTACTTCTGCGGGATTTGCAGGTATAAAAAGTTGTGTAAGAAATGGTGAGCTACGTAACATATAAATAATATTTATATGTTATATATAAAAAATATTGACATTACTTAGATTTTATTGATAATATATAAGTGTTAATAGGTTAGGTAGTATAGAGATAACAGATTGATAGGATAGAAGGATAAATTTAAAAAGGGGAGGTCGTAAGAGGCCTGAGAGTCTCGCGCAAGCGGGAGACCCTATGAACCTGATCTGGGTAATGCCAGCGTAGGGAAAAGCAGTCAAAATAACCCCTATGAAGGCATAGGGGTTATTAATTTAAAGGAGGTAGATAGATATGTTCCAAAAAGTTAGCGAAGCAGCAATAAGCAAGGCGATTGTTAGTGAATTCAGCAGATGGTTTGAGGAATACATTACATCAGATGTGATTGTGGTTGGAGGTGGACCAAGCGGACTTATGGCAGCCAGGGAATTAGCTAAAGAAGGGTTTAAGACTTTGGTAGTTGAGAGCAATAACTATTTAGGGGGTGGTTTTTGGATCGGAGGGTATTTAATGAACACCCTTACATTTAGGGCACCTGCGCAGAAGATCCTCGATGAGCTTAATATTCCATATAAAGAGGTTGAAGAGGGACTATTTACTGCTGATGGCCCGAATGCCTGTTCGAAGCTCATTTCGGCAGCTTGCGATGCTGGTGTTAAGATTTTAAATATGACTAAGTTCGATGATGTGGTTTATAGAAACAAAAGAGTAGAGGGGGTTGTGATTAACTGGACTCCGGTTCAAGCCCTACCCAGACAAATTACTTGTGTTGACCCGATTTCTTTGGAATCTAAGGTCGTTATTGACGCCACCGGCCACGATGCCTTTGTCTGCCGAAGTTTAGAAAAAAGAAATATTTTAGAACTGGCAGACTTCGGGCCAATGGATGTTAATATTTCGGAGGATTTAGTGGTAGAAAAAACTGGACAGATTCATCCGGGTTTAATTGTAGCGGGTATGGCGGTATCAACTGCTTATGGAATTCCTCGTATGGGCCCTACATTTGGCGGGATGTTGCTTTCAGGAAGAAAAGCAGCGCAGGAAGCGATAAAGATACTTTCAGTTGAATCAATAAAAGAATCTCGCCGCATAATAAAAGAGGAGATGGTTGTATAGATACCATAACGACTTATTGAAGTAAGCACACCTCTCTTTTAGGTAGCATGTAGAAGAGAGGCGTTTTTATATTAAACGTTGAAATGGTTAAAAAAGTTTTAGTGGCAATGAGTGGTGGCGTAGATTCATCCGTAGCTACGCTTTTACTTAAAGAAACCGGCTATGATGCAACCGGGGTTACGATGTGCCTTGGTGTAAAGAGCCATGATGGGAAGGCGCGTTGTTGTGGACCCCAAGCTATAGATGACGCTAAAAAAGTATGCCATAAACTAGGCATCCATCATTATGTAATGGATTTTTCGAAAGAACTGGAGGAGAAAGTAGTATCCAGATTTGTATCAGAATATTTAAAAGGGAAAACACCAAATCCATGCGTAGATTGTAATAGATTTTTAAAGTTCGGACTTCTCTTAAGGAAAGCTATTGGTATGGGATTCGATTTTTTAGCCACGGGTCATTATGCAAAGATTGAGAAGAATAATGGCAAGTTAGTCTTAAAAAAGGCAAAAGATAAATCGAAGGATCAATCCTATTTTCTCTATCCCATCCAAAAAGAAACTCTTAATTTGATTCTGTTTCCTTTGGCTGGTCTTACAAAACAAGAGGTACGACAGATTGCCAAAAGGGCGAACTTACCTGTTGCTGATAAGCCACAAAGTCAAGATATATGTTTCATACAAGATGATTATCGTAAATTCATCTTAGAAAGAGTAAGCAATATAAAGCCAGGTCCGATTGTAGATTTAGACGGTAATATCCGAGGTATGCACAGAGGTCTATTTTTCTATACCGTAGGACAGAGAGAAAAACTCGGCATTAGTAACTCAACTCCCCTCTATGTAGTTTCAGTAGACGGCTCAAAAAATCAAGTCATAGTTGGCGAGAAG
>JAMWDD010000096.1 GCA_023818885.1 Candidatus Omnitrophota bacterium
GAAATTAACCAGTCCTTGAGCCGCCAGTTAACTGTGCGCCGGCCTATTCCTTTTTCTTCCATCCACTCGGCAATTTTTATCTTCGCTTCCTGATTAGGTAGGCCGTTGAATTGTCCGGAATTTAACTGAATACCATCTCCTTCGTATGCCTCCGTCATATCTTCTGGTTTCTTACCCCTCGCCCCTGGATTCTCGATGACGATCCTTAAAGGTAAATTGTGTTCTTTGGCAAACAAGAAGTCCCGCTGGTCATGCGCCGGCACGGCCATAATTGCACCGGTGCCATATTCCATCAATACATAATCTGCAACCCAGATGGGAATCTCCTCGTTATTCACCGGATTAAGCGCGAAACTTCCTGTAAAAACTCCTTCTTTTTTTACCTCCGCGGCGGTACGCACGATTTTTGACTTACGCGCCATTTTTTCTATAAAACTTAAAACTGCCTTTTCTTGCGGCTTCCCGGCAATTAATTTCTTTACCCAAGGATGTTCCGGCGCCAAGACGAGATAGGTTGCGCCAAAAATAGTATCCACCCGTGTGGTAAAGACAGGAATAATCTCCTGGGTATCCTTTGTCTTAAAATAGATTTCTACTCCTTCGCTTCTGCCAATCCAGTTTTTCTGCATGGTAATGACGCGTTCTGGCCAATGGGTAAGTTTATCCAGGTCATTGAGCAATCTTTCTTGATAAGCAGTGATTTTTAAAAACCACTGCTCCAGGTCTTTCTGGATGACTTCTTTTTTGCAGCGCCAGCACTTTCCGTCAATAACTTCTTCGTTGGCGAGAGTAGTTTCACAACTCGGACACCAATTAACGATTGCCTCCTTTTTATAAGCCAGGCCGCGCTCATACATCTTTAAAAATATCCATTGGTTCCAGCGGTAATATTCCGGCGCACAAGTAGAAATCTCGCGCTCCCAATCATAGGAAAAACCCATATTTTTTAATTCCTGACGCATAAAATCAATACAGCGCCAGGTCCAGACCGCAGGATGAGACCTATTCTTGATGGCCGCGTTTTCTGCAGGCTGACCAAAGGCGTCAAAGCCAATGGGGTGCAGCACATTGTAACCCTGCATCATTTTAAAACGCGCATAGACATCGGCGATAGTGTAATTGCGCACATGACCCATATGGATTTTGCCTGAAGGATAGGGAAACATCTCCAGGCAGTAAAATTTCGCTTTTTTCTCATCCACAGAGACATTAAAGAGCCTTTGTTTCTGCCAGATGTCCTGCCACTTTTTTTCAATTTCTTTAAAATTATAAATCATAAATTCCTCACCACCTCGAGATTGCGCCGATCATCCTCCGCAATGCGCTTGGGTGTCTCTAAAATAAACGGTAGGTCTTTGAGTTGGGGATGATGCACAATCCTTTTAAAGGCCTCTTTACCGATTATACCTTCTCCGATATGGGCGTGGCGGTCGCGGCGGCTGCCTAATGTATCTTTAGCATCATTTAGATGGACTAATTTTAATTTCTCTAATCCCACTAAATTATCCATTTCTTCTAACATATTATTTAAACCTTTTTCGCTGGCAATATCATAGCCGGCAGTGTAGGCATGACAGGTATCCAAACAAATTCCCACTCTTTGGGGTTTGTGAATCTTATCCAGAATTATTTTATGGTGCTGGAACTTATATCCTAGCCACGAGCCACTGCCAGAAGTATTCTCTAACAAAATCTCCACTTCCGATGGGGTTTTATCCAAAATTATATTTAAGGCATTTACAAACCTCCCCAATCCCCAATTCTCACCCTTTTTCATGTGACTGCCCAGATGTGTGACCAGGTAATCTGCTCCTAAAAGGCCGGCTTCTTTTATATCTTTGATATAAACTTCTATGGACTTATGATATAAAGCTGCATCCGGCGAAGCTAGATTCAAGGTATAAGGAATATGAATAAATAAAGGCGATATTTTTGCCTTTTCTCTTCTTTTCCTAAATTCAATTATTTCTTCTTTTTCTAATTCTCCGTGCCTCCATTGCCGGGGATTGCGAGAGAAAATCTGCATCGTATTACAACCTAATTCTTTTGCCCGCTCCACTGCTTCATAAATTCTCCCGGCAATAGAAACCTGCACACCTAGAAGCATAATGCAGTTAATTTTAGCACAGGCACAATACATAATCAAGCGAATGCTAAAAACCCACCTAATCCGAAAAAGGTGCCATTGACAAACTCCTTTTCAGATGTTATATTAACAGCGTAAATTTGAAATTAATTAAATTTGGGGCTGTAGCTCAGCTGGGAGAGCGCGACGCTGGCAGCGTTGAGGTCAGGGGTTCAATCCCCCTCAGCTCCACCATTTTTATTTATGAAAGCCAAAAGGGGTATTTTGTTCTTTGGCACGACTGAAATCCTTGTTGGCAGTATCACTTTCGTTGCTACTATTTTTAGTTTAATGAGCGGTAAATCTACTAAGCCCTTAGAAGTATTGATATTTGTCACCACCACGAGTGTTATTTCCATTGCTCTAGGCATAGGAATTTTAAGGCGCAGTTTAAGCTGTTATCATCTGCTTTTATTCTTTGCTACAATAATAATCTTAAGCAAAATCTTAATCTTTGCCAAAATTATGTCTTTAACAGGAGAGCTGGAAACCACTATTCCGGCGCCAGTAAAAAATTTAATCTCAATTATCTATCACAGTTTTTTGATTTATTATTTTAGCCGTTCGGGGATAAAAAAAGAATTTGGCGAAAAGCGAAGCGCTCTTTTTTCAATAAAGATTCCCTTCTTAAAATAGAACTGCCGGGATGCTGGAATTGGCATACAGGTCGGTCTCAAAAACCGATGTCCGTAAGGATGTGTGGGTTCAACTCCCTCTCCCGGCACCAAAATATAAGACCGGGCTTGCTACCCGGTCTTATTATATATACAAATACCAAAAGGCAATTGCTTAAAAATAAATATTCACTCAAAAATTACTAAAACAATCGTAAGTAAATTTAATTTGCACTCCTCTTATCTCCCTTGAACGAAGAAGACCAACCATCTACTCCGCCATACTATCCGCAGATAACATACAATAAAGTGTGTAATGAATAGGTTGCAATAAAGCAAAAGGTATATCCTCTATTAAGGCCTGGATGATGAACTTAAGGCCTTTAGGACCTTCCCCATTGCCATAAAATACCCTTATCTTATCCTTGATGGTCTGAATATTCATATCCTCGAGGGTGGCGTGTTAGAAGAAAAAGTTGTTATTTTCGCTATGGGCAGAGACAAATTCGGCAAGGCCGACCTCTTAGCCTTTATGTCGTATAAAACTTTAAAGACTCAAGCCAGTTTGCGAAATATCAATCCCCGCTTCTTTCATTGCTGCGATAGCCAGAGGGCTTAGTTTTCCCGGCTCAAGGCCGGCGCTTTCTACTTCAAACTTATCCGAAGCCATCTCTTTTAAAAATGCCTCGGCCATTTGTGAACGCGCTGAATTGTGGACGCAAATAAATAAAACTTTTTTCTTCGCCATAATTATCGTTCTTTCCTAATATTAGCCACAGCATCCGGGCATAGGGTTAGGCCCGCATCCGCCGCCAAAACCCGAACCAGAGCCGCCTTTAGAAAAAGTGAAGAAATTGCCTAAGATCTGGAAAGTCTTATTACTGCCGCATCTGGGGCATTTTACTTTCAGACCCTTTTCTTTTTCAGATACGCTCACCTTTATCTCAAATCTATTCTCGCAGTTCTGACAAAAGTATTCATAGGTTGGCATAGAAATACCTCCTTATAATTTACTCTTTATGGCTGAAATAGTTTCGTCAATATCCGATTGCCCCATACAGGCTACCTCCTCGGCTACGGTAACCACCGGGATTGCCTGCGGCCCAAAGGTGCGAAAGAGTTTAAAAATATGCGGATGCTCTTGCAGGTTTTTAATTCTCTGGATGTCGTACACTTCTACTGCACACCCAAGTTTTTCTATG
>JAMWDD010000097.1 GCA_023818885.1 Candidatus Omnitrophota bacterium
GGCGTGTGACCGATAAGTTCTCGTAATCTTTTCTCTTGGATTTTACCGCGGAAATAGATGTCTTCCATAATCTGGTTCAGGATGTGGGCCTGTCTTCCCGTTGCCCGGCGCACACCCTGGGCATCAAAAAATACCACCACGCCAAAGGTGGCGGCAAGGGCGAATATCACTGAATCAAAGCCCTGGCTTAAGCCAATGCTCGTGGCCAAGGCGCTTGCCCCGGCAGCGTGACTGGAAGGCATACCGCCGGTGCCGATAAACCAACGGAAATCAAATCGCCTTTCCCGCACCACACCCAAAATCACCTTAATAAATTGGGTAAAGAGCCAGGCAACAATCGTCACAAAAAGCACACGATTTTTAATTAATTGTGAAATTATTTCTGCCATAGATTATGTGAGGATTTTAAGGAAGCGGAATTACACTCACCCTTTTTTTAAAGGGATAGGTAGAAATCCCGTCTTTTATTACATAACCTTGATTGCCCGTGGCTACCTTAAGCGCATCTTTTTTTACTTTTTGTTTATCCTGACGCAGTTTTTGCTTAAGTTCCCGGATAGCCTGTTTGAGATTGGGGAGAGAACTGACTTTCTCTTCCAATGCTGCCTTCTCTGCTGCCAACAGAAGCACCTCTGTTTTAAGGCCAGTCTTTTCCGCCTCCAGCCGATTGAGCGCCTCCTCCATCTGCGCGAGTTTTTGCTGAGAGGCGACCAAATCCCTTTCCAAATTCAGTTTTATCTTGAACAATTCCTCTTTTGTCTGGAGTTCTCTTGCCAGTACCTCCTTTAAAAGATTTCTTTCGCCTTCCAGAGTTACTAACGCGTTCTGGATGTGAATGAGTTTAAGTTGCGCTATCTTCTTTTCTCGGGAGATTACAAAATACTTCCAGAGGATAAAAACCAAAAGGGCGGCAAAAATTATTATCCCCAGGCGTTTTTTCTGGTCTGATTTCATACCAAGGGTATTATACACCAGAATTGCAGAAAAGCAAGAAATATAACTAGCGATCTAAACTGCGGTATTGCACTGCCTCGCAAATATGTTCGGCTAAAATCGTCGGCGAGCCCGCCAGGTCAGCGATGGTTCGGCTGACCTTTAAAATCTTATCATAGGCCCGACAAGATAATCCCAACTTTTGCATCGCCATCTTGAGCAATTCACGGCATTCGGCATTTAGGACACAATATTTTTTAATCAGACGACTGTTCATTGCTGCATTACAAAATATCTTCTCCTCCTTAAAACGCTCCCTTTGCCAGTGGCGCGCTTTTTCTACCCTTGCCTTGATTACACAGGAGGGCTCAGCATCTTTTGTCTCGGTGAGTTCTTTATACTTTATGCTTGGGATTTCAATCTGGATATCAATCCTGTCTAAGAGTGGTCCGGAGATCTTAGCCAGATAATTGGCAATCTTGGTAGTATTGCAACGACAGGCCTTATGCGGGTCAGTCAGATACCCACAAGGACAGGGGTTCATCGCAGCTACCAGCATAAAAGAGGCAGGAAAACAAAAAGATTTGGTGATGCGTGAAATATTAATTATGCCTCCTTCCAAGGGTTGGCGCAGTGCCTCCAGACAATCGCGCCGAAATTCCGGCAATTCATCCAAAAACAAAACGCCCTGATGGGCAAGACTTATTTCACCTGGTTGGGGCAAGGGACTACCTCCACCCACCAAAGCCACACTGGAGATAGTATGATGCGGACTTCTGAAGGGTCGCTGACGGATAATCCCTGTTTTTGAAGACAGGGTTCCCATTACAGAGTGGATCTTGGTTACTTCCAAGGCCTCTTCCCAGGTCAAATCCGGCATAATCGTGGGAATGCGTTGCGCCAGCATCGTCTTTCCGGCACCCGGCGGTCCAATCATCAGGAGGTTGTGGCCGCCACTTACCGCAATCTCGATTGCCCGCTTGGCAAGATTTTGGCCTTTTACCTCGGAAAAATCTATGGGATAGTTGACATCTTGCTTAAACACCTCTTCTAAATTTATTTTAACCGGCTTAAACATCTCTTCATGACTTAAAAATGCCACCGCCTCCTTAAGTGTCTTCATTGGCCAACACTGGATATCGCCTACAATGGCTGCTTCTTTTACATTGTGGTAAGGCAGAATAATATCTTTAAATCCATATTTAGACATACTCATGCCAATGGGCAAAATCCCGCGGGTTGGCCGCAAACCTCCATCCAAAGAAAGTTCGCCCACAATACAATATCTTTTTAGATTTTCGGGGTTCAGCTGGGTAGTGGCTGCCAAAACCCCTAAGGCAATGGCCAGGTCAAAGGCCGTTCCTTCTTTTTTGATATCCGAAGGAGCAAGACTGATGGTTACCCTTTCCTCTGGCCATTTAAAACCTGAATTTTTAATCGCTGCCTTTATCCTTTCTCTGCTTTCTTTGATGGCAGTATCTGCCAGGCCTACTAAAGTTGTAGCGGGCAGGCCAGACGTTACATCCACCTCAATCTCTACGGGATAGGCCTCTATCCCCAATAAACCAAAACTAAAAACCTTCGCCAGCATCTCTTCCTCCTTTCCAAAATCAGTTTCTCTCCCGCTTATAATAGACGTTTAAAAGGAGGGAATCTAACAAAGAAATTTCTTGAGTATTCAGAAAAGAAGGGATAAAATAAATAAAAAGAAAGATGAGTTTAAGAAATTTATTAATTGTAATTTTATTAATCTGTCTATTTCTGATTTTTAGGCCGCAGATTATGCGCTGGCTGGGTCCACTCATAAGAGAATTTACTTACCTTGGCCGCAACGCAAATACCACCTATCAAGAATTTAAACACCACGATATTTACAAACGTGAAAAGGCAATTGAAAAAACCCTGGATAAATACTGATGCGCCAGAATAAGTTAAATCAAGGTCTGATTTTTATATTTTTCTTGATGGCGCTCTGCGGTTGTAGCCAGCACATAAAAAAAACTGCTTTGAAAGAAGCAAAAATAACCGCTTACTTAAGGCGCGAGACAATAAACCAGGCAATAAAAAATGATTCAATTAAGCCCGGCCTAAGACGCCAGGAATTGATCACTTTGTTGGGTAAGCCCGACAGGGTAATCCAAATTGAAACAGATTATCATTATGATGAGCAGTGGATATATGAGGACCGGACCGGTCCAGAAACAAAATATTATTCCTTTCACTTTCAAGATGACGCACTCCTTGAATGGCATTAAAACTTAAGTCCTCTAAAAACTTAAGGTTAGGTTCCAACTAAAATAATAAATTTTCTTAAAAAATAAAAAAAACCTCTTGACTTTATTCTTTTTTATTGTAATATAATATAGTGTAGAGCTTAGAAAGGCAGGAAAGTTATGCGTCTGATAACCGTAGAAGAACTAGCCAAATACCTAAATCTTAATCCCCATACCATCTATATCTGGGTGGAACAAAAGAAGATTCCTTTCATCAAAATCGGCCGGATGGTCAGGTTTGACCTGATTGAAATTGAAGAGTGGCTGGCCAGCAAAAAGACCGAGATAACCGAAGAACAAACCGTCGCCGCCTCCCGGGTAAGCAAGAACTAAGATTTCTTATTTTTTCGCTAAATCACGCCTTATTTAATGTCTGTAAGACCGGCGGCCTGCAATTTTTCTAATTCTTCCTTTTTAATCACCGCGAAATTAAGGTTTTTAATCACCTTCGGGCCACTGTCAAACTCTATTGTCTTGGATTTCTCACCTATCACCACATAGCCCTTAGGAAGGGTGTTCTCGTCTAAACTAAAAGTGTAAGGGCGCGGTTCCAGGTCGCGGATAATAAATCTTCCATCTTCTCCGGTAAC
>JAMWDD010000098.1 GCA_023818885.1 Candidatus Omnitrophota bacterium
GTTTCTTTCGGATATAATCCTAATTGGGAGACGAACTATTTTCGGCAAAAAATAGTCGCTTCCTTAAATCAGAAGGGAGTCAAGCAAAATGTTAATACTCGTAAAAATTATTGGCATACTCAGCGTGGCTTTAGGAGCAGTTATTTTGTTAAATCCCAAAGCAATGAAACAACTCATTATTTTTTGGAACCAAGGAAATCGGCTTTATGTAGCGGCCATTTTAAGGATTCTAGTTGGAGTTATTTTTTTATTAGCTGCCTCTCAATGTAGGGTGAGGATTTTGATTATTGTGTTAGGTATTGTGGTAATTGTAAAAGGAATTTTTATCTTCATCCTTGGCCTAGAGAGGGTAAAATCAATGCTTGGTTGGTGGCAGCAGAGGTCATTTGCAATTTTTCGCCTTCTCGGTCTTTTGGCTTTAGTTTTAGGAGCAATCATCCTTTATTCGGCATAGAAAAAAGGAGGCCATATGCACGTAGGTGAATTAAAAGGAAAATTGGTGCTTTTTAAATTTTCCGAAGAGATAAGACAGGACTTGCCACTTTTTCAGGTCTATAAAGACGAGGTTTGGGCAGTGGTTACAGGAATCGATGATATGGGGGTCTGGATTGAGAATCCAGCATATGAGCTTGGGGTATGGTGGGATGAAGAAGGCAATCTTATCCCACCCCATAAACAGGTAAAAGAAAAGGTCAAAACCCATATACTCATTCCTTGGCGCTATATAAAGGCATTGATGAGCGTTGATGATGAGCGTTTCCAGAGGGTAAAAAGCGAGCGGCTTCCTGGTTTTAGCATTTATAGATAATGAAGAAGATAATAATCATTTTGTTTATTGTTCTGACCGGCTTTCTGTTTATAAAAAAGGAGGAGGCAGTGGCAGCAAAAAAAGAAATTCCCTTGCCAGTGCCAAATTTAAAAGGGACGATGTCTTTTGAGGAAGCAATTTTTAAGCGGCGTTCCCAAAGGAATTTTAAAGCCAAAGATTTAACTTTAGAACAGATTGGTCAACTTCTCTGGGCTGGGCAGGGCATAACCGCAAAAAGGGGAGGTTTTAGTTTGCGCGCTAGCCCTTCTGCAGGCGCCTTATATCCGATGGAGATTTATCTCCTGACCAGAGAAGGGCTTTTTCATTATCTGGTTACAGAACATAAATTAGAAGTTTTAAATGAAAAGGACTTAAGGAAGGCATTGGCAGAAGCTGCCTGGGGTCAAGATGCAGTTGCCGCTGCTGCTGCGGATATTGTTATCTGCGCAGTTTATCCCCGCATCACGGCAAAATACGGTGAGCGCGGGATAAGATACGCACATATCGAGGCCGGCCATATTGCCCAGAATATACATTTAGAGGCCGTGGCCTTGGGTCTGGGTTCAGTGCCTATTGGTGCCTTTAATGACGAGGGAGTAAAACAGTTATTAAATTTAGGCCGTGACTATGAGCCATTATACATTATTCCGGTTGGTTATGTAGAATAAATGGGGGTTAGGTAAGATGAAAAGAGTATTTATCATTTTAATAATTATCGTGAGCATTTTGTTTGGCTTATACATTTTTAAAGATAAGGTCCTTTGTACTGTAGTTTCTACAGTAGGAACGCAGGTTACCGGCGCAAGGATAGAAATTAAAGGCTTCTCTTTAGGTATTTTAAGGCAGACCATACGCATAAAGGACCTTAAGATGTACAACCCTCGAGGTTTTTCAGGGACGGTATTGTTGGACATTCCTAAAGTAGTGGTTAATTATGATTTACCCTCGCTTTTAAAAGGTAGATTACACTTAAAACTGGTTGATGTAGAGTTAAAAGAACTTGGTTTGGAAAAGAGTAAAGATGGCAAGTTGAACGTTGATTCTTTAAAAGTAGCGAAGGGCAAAAAAGCAGCAGAAAAGAAACCTTCTAAAAAAGTACCTTTACAGATTGACGAACTGAACTTAAAAATCGGCAGGATTGTTTCGCGCGATTATAACGTAGAGAAACCGCCGTTAATTGAAGTATACGATATTAACTTAAACAAATCCTATAAAAATATAACCAGTGCTGAGCAGTTAGTAGCGCTTATTCTGGTAAGTTCATTGCAGGCAGCCGGCATAAAAGGCGCGGCAATTTATGGCGCCGCGACTTTAGCAGGTGTAGCCGCACTTCCGGTGGGTCTGGGAGTAGTGCTTTTAGGCAAGGACTATGCGCAACAGGACTTTCGGGTCTCTTGGGATAAACTCTTTAAGGTAAGCAAAGATATATTAATGAAAAGGGGAAAGGTCAGTCGTGAAGATATAAATGCCGGCTTGATTGATGCGGAGGTAGACGGCGCGAGTGTAACGGTAAGACTCAAAGCCATATCTGGCCATCTTACTCAGATTACAATTTCTGCCCGAAAGTATCTGCTTCCTAAACCCGAAATCGCCAGTGGCATTCTTTACCAGATTACCGAGCGCTTGAAATAAATAAAAATTAAATTTTAAAACCGGAGGTGGGTATGCCGATTATGGAAATAAGCATTATTCCCATTGGAACAAAAAAGACATCTATCAGTAGATACGTTGCCTTTTGCGAGGAGGTGCTTAAGAATATTAAAGGGATAAGGGCCCAACTCACCGCGATGGGAACCATTGTGGAAGCAGATTCACTTAAGAAATTATTTACCGTCGCCCAGAAGATGCATAAAAAAGCCCTGAGCCATGGTGTAAAAAGGGTGCTTACCAATATCACGATCGATGACCGCTTGGATAAAAAGACAAGTATTGAAGGGAAAGTTGAGTCGGTAAGAAGGAAGTTACATCTTTAAGCAAAACGGTATAAACCAAATTCTTGTGCAATTTTTACTGCCTCTGTAAATTCAGCAGGGGTAATTGGCCGATTGATTTCGTCAAACTTCGCTGCCTCGCCACACGGCCGATATTGGTCCATAATATTTATATAAGAATTTAAGGATATCTCTGTGGCAATAAATTCCATAATTTCTCTTGTCTCGGCCAATCCATTAGGCATCACCAGGTGCCGGATCAGTAGACCCCTTTGGGCAATCCCGTCTTCAATGACTAAATCCCCCACCTGTTGGTGCATAATCTTTAGAACTTTTTTTAGATGCAAAAAATAATCGCTTGCGCCGCTACAGAGTTTCTGGGCAACTTCGCGGGATGCAAATTTAACATCCGGCATATAAATATCAATTACTCCATCCAAGATTTTGATTACTTCTTCTGATTCATAGCCGCCGCAGTTATAGACCAGCGGAAGATTAAGGCCTTTTTCGATGGCCAAAGCAAGCGCCTCAACGATTTGAGGCGCAAAATGCGTGGGGGTGACTAAATTTATATTGTGGCAACCCAGATTCTGTAACGCCAACATATAATCACTAAGTTCTTCTTTGGATATATCTTTACCTTCTGCTAAGTGGCTTATCTCATAGTTCTGGCAAAAAACGCATTTTAGATTGCAATAGGAAAAGAAAATTGTGCCGGAGCCGTTTCTCCCTACCAGACACGCTTCCTCACCAAAATGCGGAAAATAAGAAGAGACGCGTGCATCTTTTCCTGCCTGGCAAAATCCCTTTTCGCCTTTGATTCTATTTATCTTACACTTGCGCGGGCAAAGAGTGCAGGAGGCGAGAATCTTATTTAAGGCGCTTATCTTTTTCTTTAATTCAGAACTTTGATAAGTTTTGATATACCGTGGCTCCATTAACATACTTTATCTATGCACAATTTAGCATAGCAAAAGAGATTTTCTTT
>JAMWDD010000010.1 GCA_023818885.1 Candidatus Omnitrophota bacterium
TGATGCTGCGGGCAGGATTGATTCGTATGCTGATGGCAGGGGTTTATACATATTTACCCCTCGGGCTTAAAGTTTTAGATAATATTGAAAGAATTATCCGCGAAGAAATAAATGCCATCGGTGGTCAGGAACTCCTTCTCCCGGCGCTGCAGCCGCTAGAACTGTGGCAGAAGTCAGGACGCGATGAGCAGATGGGAGAGGTGATGATTAGGTTCACCGACCGAAAAAAAAGAAAAATCTCCTTAGGGCCGACACACGAAGAGGTAATTAGTGAATTGGTTAAGGATAACATTTCTTCTTACCGGCAATTGCCTTTGATACTTTATCAGATACAGACAAAGTTTCGCGATGAGATACGTCCACGCTTTGGGGTAGTGAGGGCGTGTGAATTTATTATGAAAGACGCCTACAGTTTTGATAAAGATAACGATGGTCTAGATAAGAACTATCAGGCAATGTTTGGTGCCTATAATCGTATTTTTAAAAGGTGCGGATTGAAATTTCATACCATTGAGGCAGACCCCGGAGTTATGGGGGGGAGTGAATCCTGTGAATTTATGGTTCCTGCTCCCAGCGGAGAAGACGTGATTTGGCATTGTTTGAATTGCGGTTTCAGCCAAGGCGCGAAAGCAGAAACCCAAACGCCTCCATCAAGGGATTGTCCTAAATGTCAACATAAAATGGATTTGCTCAATACCATTGAGGTAGGCCATATTTTTAAATTAGGGACTAAATACAGCGAATCTTTGAATGTGCGTTTTCTTGATGAGAAGGGCATTCTGAAGCCGGTAATTATGGGTTGTTATGGTATTGGGGTTTCGCGGCTTATCGCAGCAATAATTGAGCAAAATTATGATAAAGATGGGATCATCTGGCCGAGGGAAATCAGTCCTTATAAAGTAATAATTATTGCGGTGGATACTACGGAAGAGAAAAACAGGAAGACAGCGCAAGCTATTTATGAACAATTAAAGAAGGAAAATATTGAGGTGCTTTTTGATGACCGTGATGAGAGGGCGGGGGTTAAGTTTAAAGACGCAGATTTAATTGGCGTATATTTACAGGTAGTGATTGGTAAGGAATCTTTGGAAAAAAATAGCATAGAACTAAAGTTGCGTTCGCATCAAGAAAAAATGCTGGTTAAGCAGTCAGAGGCGCTGAGTAAAATAAAAACGTTATTAGCAGGTTAGGCCATATGCAATCACAAGCGCGAGAACTCATTGATAAAATAAAGGAACTAATAAATCCCTGCATAACTAGCCATGGACTAGAACTTGTAGAGATTAATTACTTTTATCAGGCCAATAAACTCATTTTAAGGATATTTATCGATCGACCTGAGGGCGGAATAAATATTGATGAATGTGCGCTGGTAAACCAGGAATTGGGTAGTATTCTGGATGCCGCAGGTTTAATCCAGCAGAGTTATACCTTGGAGGTTTCTTCGCCGGGAGTGGATAGGGTTTTAAAGACGTGGGATGATTTTAAGCGCGTAATTAATAGAAATTTAGTTGTCTTTCTTAATGAATCAATAAAGGGTAAACATGAAATTCACGGTATCTTAAAAAGGGTAGATAGTACTTTTATCTATATTGAATCTGGGGAACAAGAATTTTTAATTCCTTATACCAAAATTACCAGAGCAAAGCAGGTTATAGAGTAGGAGTTGAAGTTTTATGAATGGCGAATTATTGGCAATCTTAGAACAGTTGGAGAGAGAAAAAGGTATTAAAAAAGAAGTTTTAATTGCTGCGGTTGAGGCAGCAATTTTAAGCGCTGCACGTAAGGTCATTGATGTAAAGCCCGATGAGGAAATATCCGTAGAATTGGATAGAGAAACTGGTAAAATCCGCGCAAAGAAGGGCAAAGAAGAAATTACCTCTGGCGACTTCAGCCGCATTGCGGCTTCTACTGCCAAACAGGTAATTATCCAGAAAATTCGTGAGGCAGAAAAAGAAGTTATATTTACGGAATTTCAGGCAAAGGTAGGTCAGATAGTAAGCGGTGCAGTATATCGGTTTGAGAGGGGCAATATTATTGTGGACCTTTTAGGCAAGGCCGAGGGAATATTGCCGCGGCAGGAACAGTCACCAAAAGAAGAGTTTAAACAAGGAGACAGGATTAAGGCATATTGTCTTGAGGTAAAAAAAGATACCAAGGGACCCCAGATAATTCTTTCCCGCACCCATCCCAATTTTATCAAGAAACTTTTTGAATTAGAAGTGCCGGAGATTTATGAGGGCATCGTGGAGATAAAGTCTATTTCCCGCCTGCCTGGCGAACGCACCAAGATTTCTGTTTGGTCCAAGAATGATAAAGTCGATTCGGTGGGCGCCTGTGTGGGGATGCGGGGACAGCGGGTGAAGAATATTGTTTCTGAACTGCAGGGAGAAAAAATAGATATTGTGCCTTGGAATGAAGACATTTCAGAATATATAAGATTAGCGCTTTTGCCTGCCCAGATTCAAGAAATACATTTAGATAAAGTAAATAAGAAGGCAGAGGTTATTGTGGCTGATGACCAATTATCGTTGGCCATCGGCAAACACGGTCAGAACGTGAAACTTGCTTCTAAACTTGTGGAGTGGGAATTAGATATTCGTACAAAAGAAGAGGCACCCTTGATCCAAGAGACAAAAAGAGCAGAGAAAAAAGAAGAGGAAGAAGAAGCGGTCTTTTCTGACCTTTGTTCTTTACCTGGCGTGGGCGAGAAGACCAAAGATATGTTAGGAAAGGCAGGTTATAAAGGTATTGAAGATATTGCTCATGCTGATCCAGAAAAACTTTCTGAACTTAAAGGCATTGGTAAAAAGAAGGCCCTGCGTCTCATTGAAGAGGCAAAAAAGATAATTGCGAAATAAAGATGAAGGTACATGAATTAGCCAAAGAGCTGGGTCTTACCAGCAGAGAACTCTTGGTTAAATTAAAGGCATTAAAGATTAATGCGAAGAGCCATCTTGCAGTCTTGGATGAGGCGACGATAAATAATCTAAGAAAGACGCTGAAGGTAAAGCTTCCTAAGAAGCCCCCTGCAGATGTCTTAAAAGTTAAAGAGAAACCTGGCGTTAAGAAACCAAAGATAGAAGGGCCTAAAAAAATAACTAAGGCAAAAGGAGCAAAGATTCCAGTTGAAGTGTTAAAGACAGAAGCAGAAGAAGCCAAAGAAGTAACGCCACCTCCGATCGAGGAGCTTAAAGAGATATCACCGCCGGCCAAAGAAGAAATACCTCCACCCCCACCTCCAGCAGCAAGCCCTGAGAAACCGGCGCCAGAAATCAAAGAAAAAGAACTGGAGCTAGATTTTCCTATTTCGGTAAAAGATCTCAGCATCAAAATGCAAGAGAAGCCATCTCTACTCATCAAAAAATTGATGGATGCTAAGATTATGGCAGGAATAAATCAACTTCTGGATGAAGAGACCGCAACAAAGATATGTGCCAGTTTTGGTTTTCGCGTAAAAAAAGCCCTTCCCAAAGAAGAACTTGCCCTTGCTATCCACCGAACACCTGACCCACCTGAAAAATTAAAGCCCCGCCCGCCGGTAGTAACTTTTATGGGCCATGTCGACCACGGTAAAACTTCACTCCTTGATGCGATTAGAAAGACACAGATAGTAGAAAAAGAATATGGCGGGATAACGCAGCATATCGGCGCATATAAGGTTGTCTTACCAAGAGGTAAAATAACATTTTTAGATACACCGGGCCATGAGGCATTTACCGCGATGCGCGCGAGGGGGGCGGCTGCTACAGATATTGTAGTTTTGGTAGTGGCGGCGGATGACGGCGTCATGCCTCAGACGGTAGAAGCTATTGATCATGCACGGGCAGCAGGTGCGCCGATTGTGGTGGCGGTAAATAAAATTGACAAACCTCAAGCGGATATTGGTAAAGTTAAAAAGCAACTCTCCGAGTATAATCTTTTGGCGGAAGATTGGGGTGGTAAAACCATTACCGTGGGGGTTTCGGCAAAGACCGGTGAGGGTATCAATGATTTATTAGAGATGATTCTTTTGGAAGCAGAGATGCTGGAATTAAAGGCAAACTATGATAAACCCGCAAGCGGGATAGTCATTGAGGCAAAACTTTCTAAGGGAAAGGGTCCGGTTGCCACTTTAATTGTGCAAAATGGTACTTTACATTTAGGCGATTATCTGGTGGTAGGCAAATTTTATGGTAAAGTAAAATCTATGCATAATGACCAGGGTAGGTCCGAAGAAAAAGCTGAGCCCTCAGAACCGGTTGAGATATCTGGTTTGACCGGTGTCCCCGAGGCAGGAGAAAGGTTTTATGTAGTAGAAGATGAAAAGATTGCTAAAGAGATATCTTTTAAACGCCAGGAGCAAGAAAGGACTGCAGAATTAAAGACGGCTAAGAAAATTAGTTTGGATGATTTATATAAAAATATCAAGGAAGGAAAAATTAAGGAGTTAAAGATTATTCTGAAAGCGGATGTGCGCGGTTCCTTGGAGGCAATTAAGGAGGCAATAAAGAAATTAAATATCAGCGAAATCCAGTTAAACATTATTCACGAAGGCATTGGCGCGGTAAATACTTCAGATGTGATTTTAGCCGCTGCCTCTGATGCATTGATTTTAGGTTTCAATGTAGAGGTGGATAATTTAGCCAAGGATTTAATTGCCAAGGAAGGCGTGGAAGTAAGGACGTACAACATTATTTATGAATTGACCAATGAGTTAAAGGTAGCAGTTGAAGGTCTGCTTGCGCCAAAATTAAAAAAGATATTTTTAGCAAGATTAGAAGTAAGGAAGGTATTTCAGTTATCTAAGGCAGGCACTGTCGCTGGCTGTTTTGTGAGTAAAGGCAGAATTATCCGTCAGGCGAATGTCGCGGTGCTTCGTAATGGCCAAGTTATTTTTGAAGGTAAACTCTCTTCGCTTAAGCACTTTAAAGACGATGTGCGAGAGGTAACGGAGGGTTCCGAATGCGGACTTTCCATTAGCGGTTTTGATGCTTATCAGGAAGGCGATGTCATTGAGGCATACGAGATACAGCAGATAGCGAGGAGATTATGAAAAAAAGGGTATTAAGCGGTATGCGTCCTACGGGCAAGTTGCACTTGGGCCATCTTGTCGGCGCATTGAAGAATTGGGCGGAGCTACAGAATAAATACGAATGTCTTTTTATGTCGGCGGATTGGCATGCATTAATGAGTGAATACGAGCGACCTTATAATTTGCGTGAAAATATTTATGATAACATTGTTGATTGGATAAGTTGCGGGATTGAACCGGAGAAATCAGTTATTTTTATCCAATCAGAGGTCAAGGAACATCTGGAGCTATTTTTGATCCTTTCTTGCTTAACTCCTTTAGGTTGGTTGGAGCGCTGTCCGACATATAAAGAACAATTAAGAGAAATCAAAGGTAGGGATTTAAACAGTTATGGTTTTTTGGGTTATCCGGTATTACAGGCAGCAGATATCCTTATCTATAAGGCAGAAAAAGTTCCTGTAGGTGAAGATCAGCTTGCGCACCTGGAGTTGACCCGTGAGATTGCCCGACGCTTCAATGGTCTTTATAAAAAGAATGTTTTCCCTGAACCCGAGGCAATTTTGACTGAAACCCCGCGTCTTTTAGGTTTAGATGCCCGAAAAATGAGTAAAAGCTACAATAACACCATTGACCTTTCAGATAATGAGGAGCAGATTAAGAAAAAGATATCTTCTATGTTTACTGACCCCAAGAGGATAAGATTAAATGAACCGGGTCATCCGGATGTGTGCAATGTCTTTAGTTATTTTACCGCCTTTGCAGCGGAGAGAAAAGATGACGTGCGTGAGTGGTGCATCAATGCTAAATTGGGCTGTACCGATTGCAAAAAGGAATTAGCGCAAGTTATCATAGAGGTCTTGGCGCCTATTCAGGTAAAAAGAAAAGAGTTGGCGGCTGATAAGAAAAAGTTAAGAAAGATTTTGGATAAAGGAAGAGATAGGGCAAGTGAAATTGCCTCTTCAACCCGCAAAGAAATAAAGGATTTAATTAAGATATGAGTTATAAAATAAAATTAGAGATTTTTGAAGGGCCTTTAGATTTATTGCTCTATCTGGTTAAAAGAGACCACCTTAATATTTACGATATACCGATTGCGCAGATTACCGAGCAGTACTTGCAGTATTTGGAATTAATGCGCCTGCTTGACCTTGATATTGCCGGCGAATTTCTGGTTATGGCAGCAACACTTCTACAGATTAAATCCAAGATGTTACTTCCGGCGGAAGAAAAACCAGCGGAAGAACAGGTTGACCCGCGTCAAGAACTGGTGCAGCGGCTTCTTGAATATCAAAAGTTTAAAGAGATAGCCGAGACCTTAAGGCAGATGGAAGAAAAGCGCCAGGATGTTTTTAAGCGTCCTCAACCGGATTCTGGGATTCCGCGGGAGAAAGAGGTATATTTTGAAGCCAGCATCTTTGATTTAATCACTGCTTTTTCTACTGCCCTAAAAGAAGTACCCAAAGAATTATTCTATGAAGTAGTAAAAGATGAGTTTACGGTGGAAGATAAAATCCATACAATTTTGCACCTGCTTCTTCAGACCCCGCGGATTTTGGTATTTGAACTTTTTGAAAAGGCAAAAAATAAATATGAGATTGTGGCGATATTTCTGGCGATTTTAGAATTAATCCGTTTAAAGGAAATCAAAGTCATCCAACATCGGCACTTTGACCCCATAGAAATCATCCGAAACGAGGATAATATCCTTCCTTATGAACAGCAGAGAAAAGTTATTAGTTAATCCCGAAGTTTCTAAGCAAGAGACCGAAGAGGATGTGGTTTTAAATATCTCTTTGCGGCCAGCGCGGTTAAGTGAATTTATCGGTCAACAAGAGGTGATTAATAACCTAAAAATCTCCATTACTGCTGCCAGGCAGAGAAAAGAACCCTTGGAACATGTGCTTTTATCCGGACCTCCGGGCTTAGGAAAGACCAGTCTTGCCCACATCATTGCCCATGAGATGAATACCAAGATTACCGCTACTTCAGGGCCGGCCATTGAGCGCGCGGGAGATTTAATCGGGATTTTAACAAATTTAGAAAAAGGGGATATCCTTTTTATTGACGAGATACACCGTCTATCAAAAGTGGTGGAAGAATTTTTATATCCGGCAATGGAAAATTTTCAGATAGATTTTGTTATCGATAAAGGTCCTTATGCCAAGACGATAAAATTTAACTTAAAGCCCTTTACCCTGGTGGGCGCAACTACGCGTTCAGGTCTTTTGACTGCACCTCTAAGAGGAAGATTTGGCATATTTTATCATTTGGATTTTTATTCGGTTGAGGAGTTATCCAAGATTATCAGGCACTCCGCCAAAAAATTAGATATCAAGATAGATGATTTAGCAGCGCAAGAAATTGCCCGTCGGTCACGTGGGACGCCCAGAATTGCCAATCGGCTTTTACGCAGAGCCCGCGATTATGCGCAGGTAAAAGGAAAAGGTGAAATAGACATAAATATCGCTCTTTCTGCTTTGGATAATTTGGGGGTGGATAAAGCCGGCCTTGATGACATTGACCGCAAGGTATTAAAGGTAATCTTGGAGACCTACGATGGCGGACCAGTAGGGATTGAATCTCTGGCAGCAACTTTGAATGAAGAGGTAGACACTATTATTGATATCGTAGAGCCGTTTTTACTTAAGAGTGGATTTTTAAAACGCACCTCACGTGGCCGTATCGCCACAAAATTAGCCTATGCTCATTTCGGGATAAAATGTAATAAAGAAAAACAAGGGCAACTGTTTGAGAAGTAGGGTCTTGGGGCTGGTTCTGGTTAAATCAGGTATCTATTTCCCAAAGAAAAGTGTTTTCTTTAAGAGGTTATTTTTCAGAAAATTAAGTTATGACGATATTGCTTCATACCTGTTGTGCGCCGTGTCTGATTTATCCGTGGGAGCGACTTAAAGAGGAAGGTTTTAACATAACCGGATTTTTTTATAATCCGAATATCCATCCATTCTCTGAATATAAGAATAGAAGACAGGCAGTAGAAAGCTTAAAGGCAGAAGTTATTTACCCGGAATATTTGCCGCAGGAGTTTTTTCAAGTAATAAATCAGAGAGAAACAAATCCTGCGAGATGTGCTTTATGTTGGGCATTACGTTTGCGAAGAACAGCGCAGCAAGCAAAGGAAGGAGGATTTAAATATTTTTCCACAACTTTATTGGTAAGTCCGTATCAGGATCACAATTTGTTAAAAAAGATAGGTGAGGATGTGGCGAAAGAGGTAGGGATAGAGTTTTATTATGAGGATTTTCGCCCTGGCTTTCGCCAAGCGCATAATCGCGCCAAAGAGCAAGGGATATACTGCCAGAAATATTGCGGCTGTATTTATTCAGAGATAGAAAGATTCAATAAGAAAAAATGAATGGTCTATCGGATTTGGGCAAAATTCTAATTTTATGCGGCATCGTTATGATTGTTGTCGGCATCGTATTCGCTTTTATGCATAAAGTTCCTTATTTAGGCAGATTACCCGGCGATATTTATATCCAGAAAAAAAATTTTACCTTTTATTTTCCTTTAGCGACATCCATCGTAATAAGTATCATTCTTTCCTTAATCTTCTGGTTATTTTTCCGTAAATAAATGCGCTATCGAATCTTTCTAAACATAATAATATTTTTGTTAGCGCTCCCCCTAACCGCAACTTTGGCTTACAAAGATGTTTATGTGCGTGTGGCAATAATGCAAAATGAATCTAGTTTTGATTTAGACATTTCGGGAAGTTATCAGATTGTGGATGCTAAAAATAATTCTCGTCTTTATAGAGGAAGAAATTTAAAGACAAAAGTAGTTGTCGCGCCAGGGGGATTTTATATCGGCGAATTAAATTTTAAAGAAAATAAAATTATTATAAGACCGCGACATCCCGATTCCATCAGAATAAACGGTCGGCGCTTTAGAGGCGATATTATACTTGTAAATAAAAAAAGCGGAATTTTGGCGATTAACATTCTTAATCTGGAAGATTACTTAAAAGGTGTTTTATACCATGAGATATCGCACTACTGGCCCATGGAAGCAATCAAGGCGCAGGCGGTTGTTTCACGTACCTTTGCTTTGTATCAGACTATTGCCAATAAAGATAAGGAATTTGATTTGACCTGTGATATTTATTCTCAAGTTTATGGGGGTAGGACCTCGGAGCGCTGGCGCACCGTCAAAGCAGTAGACAAAACGCGAGGTTTGGTTATTAAGTATGAAGGTAAAATTTTACCTGCATACTTCCATGCTACTTGCGGCGGCATGACGGAAGATGTAGCCAATTTATGGAATATGGATTTGCCACCTTTAAAAGGGGTAGTTTGTGGATTTTGTCAGAAGTCACCGCATATTAATTGGCACTATGATTTAGCCCTGGATGAGCTAAGATCTATTCTGAATAATAAGGCGGGATATAAAATTAACTTAATCAAAGATATTATTGTGCGAGAAAGAAGCAAAAGCGGCAGGATAATGAAGTTAGAAATTATCACTGATGATAAAAAAATAAATATATCGGCTAAAGATTTTCGCAATCTCATTGGCCCTCATGTGATAAGAAGTACTAATTTCCAGATTGAAATAAAAGATGGCACGGTAAAATTTCAGGGCATTGGCTGGGGACATGGAGTGGGCATGTGTCAATGGGGAGCATATTTTATGGCAAAGAAAGGCGCTCATTATGACGAGATTATTAAATATTATTATCCGGGTGTGAAAATAGGCGATGTCGATTAAATTATCCGATTATGATTATATTTTACCACCGGACTATATCGCCCAATATCCTGAAGAAAAACGCGATAATTGTCGGCTCCTGGTTGTAAACAGAAAGACAAAAGAGATATCCCATAAATATTTTAAAGATATCCTTGATTATTTAAACAAAGGCGACACCTTAGTCCTAAATGATACTAAAGTGCAAGCGGCAAGATTATTTGGTAAGAGAATTACCGGAGGAAGACGGGAGATTCTTCTTCTGGAACGCCGGGATAAAAGGAGATTTACCTGTTTGATTCGGCCAGGACGTTATAAGATTGGTGAAAAAATCTATTTTTCAGATAATGGCCTGGAGGCTATTTTAACGGCAAGAAATGAGATAGAATTTAATACCGAGGATTTGGAAAAAATTTATCGGGTTGGGAAGATCCCCCTTCCTCCTTATATAAAGCGGCAGTTAGAGGAACAAGATAAAATAAGATATCAAACTGTATATGCCAGAGAGGAGGGGAGCATCGCCTCTCCTACCGCTGGGCTCCATTTTACAAAAGATTTACTGGATAAAATAAAGTCAAAAGGGGTAAATATAGTGTATCTGACTGTGCATATAGGCTATTCTACATTTAAAACAATTAAATGTGAAAATATTGCTGAACATAAAATGGGAGAAGAATATTTTAATATTCCACTTAAAACTTGGGAGACCATAGTTAAAAGTCATCAGCATGGCGGTCGTGTAATCAGCGTAGGCACAAGTTCGACGCGGGCACTGGAGACAGTTGCTTTAAATCCTAATATGTTAAGTGGCAAGACAGAACTTTTTATTTATCCGGGATTTTCTTTTAAAGTCACAGATTGTCTCATCACCAATTTCCATTTAGCGCGCACAACGCCTCTTATGTTGGTAGCGGCTTTTATGGGTAAAGATTTAATCAAAGAGGCCTATCGGCAGGCAATAGAAGCCGGTTACAGATTTTTAAGTTTCGGTGATTGTATGTTGATTCTTTAAAGGAGATTCCATGAGAAAGTATTATTATTTAATTTTATTGGTTTTGGTTATCGTTATTAACGGATATTTTAGATTACAAACTGCTTTTTTGCCCTTTTTAAAACTGAAGGCCAGGGCTTTGGTCAATAATCAACTGGCTGAAGAAGTAGGCGGAGAAATAGAGAAGAAATTTAAAGACCTCAGTCCGGAAATAAAAGCGGGATTAAAGAATGATTTATTTCGGCTCTGGCAGAAGGAAAGAAAAGCGTTTATTGTCAAAAGTATTCGCGAAAAGGAAAAAGAACTAAAACCAAATTTCCAGGATGACAATAAAAATACATTTTTGTTGGAACTTGACCCTTATCATTGGTATAGATTAGTGAGAAATTTTTCTGAGACAGGGCACTTGGGCGATAAAATTATGGGCAAAAAAGAGTACGATTCCTATATGTTAGCGCCCCAAGGGATGAAGGTAGAGGCAAGCCTGCATAAGAATTTGCATGTTTATCTTGCCAGTTTTTTATATAAACTATGCCGCTTATTCAAAAGAAATACGGACCTTCTGCAGGTTGTATTTTTTATTCCGGTTTTGATTTCCGTCCTTTCGGTTATTGCACTATTCTTTATGTGCTATAGTTTAACGGGAAATAGTATTGCCGGCTTCTTTTCTTGCCTCTCCTTGGGCCTGGCGCCAATATATCTTATGCGCTCAATGGCCGGCTGGTTTGACACCGACCCCTATATCATCCTCTTTAGCATCTTGATTACTTGGGGGTATATTTATTCTTTAAAAAATACACTTTCGTTATCCCGCAGCTTAATCTTAATAATTTTTACTGCGCTGGGTATGGGTCTTTTTTCATTAACGTGGGATGGATGGTGGTATATATTTGATTTACTTATCATTACTACCTTTTATTATCTGGCCAATTTAATATTATTAAAGGAAGAATTTAAGACAACAAGTTTGATAAAGAAGACATATGTTACGCTTATATTATTTTTTATTTTCTCTTTATTTTTTACACTTTTATTTTCTGGCCGGGCGATGATGTTGCATTTTGTTAAGGGTCCGGCGGATATAATCACTACCTTTAAGGACACCTTCTGGCCTAACACTTTTCTTACTGTAGCAGAGTTGACGCCGAGTAATCCGCAGATCATTCTTAATAATTTGGGCGGAACTTTTTTATTCTTTCTGGGTGTGGCATATTTATTACTGACCTTGGCAGATAAAAAGAGCCCTGATTTTATAGAGAAGAGTTTTTTAGGAATCCTTTTTTCTTTATGGATTACTATTATTTATGTGGTTTCCCTCCGGGCGCATCGATTTACGCTTTTATTGGTTATTCCGCTGAGCGTATCCTTTGGATTATTTCTGGAAAAGGCCTACCATTATTTAGGCAAAATTATGGCGGGCATAATTAAGATAAAGCCGTGGCGCGACGTTATACTTTTAGGGCTGTCTTCGGTATTTTTGTTTATATTTATGAATAATGCTAAATTTACTAAAGGTATCAGTCCTTTGCTGGACCGCAACTGGTGGGAATTATTAAATAAAATAAAAGCGCAGACTCCTGCTGAGGCAATTATCAATACCTGGTGGGATTATGGCCATTGGTTTAAAGGAGTTTCTGAGAGAAGGGTGATCTTTGACGGCGCAACCCAGAATACGCCCATGGCTTATTGGATGGGCAGGGCATTCATAACTAGCGATGAAGAGGAGGCACTTGCTGTATTGAGGATGCTTAATTCCGGTTCAAATATGGCATTTGAAAAGTTAGAGAAGCTGGGCTTTGATAAATTAGAGAGTTTTAAAATCTTAAACAGTTTGTTAAAACTGAATAAATCTGAAGGCGAAGATTTCCTTAAAAAATATATCGCGGATAAAGAAAAAAGGGATGAATTCAGCAAATACATCTATAATCCCCAGACCGCATATTTTATTGTTGAGCCGAGTTTAATGCCGAAGACAAAACCCATATCTTTTTTGGGCGGATGGGACTTCCAGAAGGCGGATATCTATAAAAATTATAAAAAGTTAAAAAAAGATGCTTTCTTAGATTACATAATAAAAAGACACAACTTTTCTAAAGAAAAGGCAGAAGAGATTTTGAATATGCTGAGTTTGTTTACAAGACAAGATGCCCTTGACTGGATCTCGCCTTATTTGACCTTCTATTCCGAGTCAGGAAATTATAAAAAAGAAGCAAACACCTTATATTTTAATAATGGTTTTAGCGTAGACCTTAATAATTACCGGGTTTACTTTTATAACTCCTTTATCAGAAACTGGCAGATACCCAAGAGCATATTTTATTTTGATGGCAAAGATTTAAAAGAAATAACTTTTGATAAAAGCGATTTAGGATATTCGGTATTACTTATTAATGAAGATAATGTTTATAAACTTGTGGCCCTGGATACCAAACTGGCAAGAAGTATGTTGGTCAGATTATATTATCTTAAAGGCAGGGGACTTAAATATTTTAAGCCCTTCTTAGAGCAGGACTTAGGAGAACAAGGAAAAATTTTAGTTTATAAAATTTCTTGGGATGGGAAATAATTTTAGCATTTTACATAAGGATAAAGATTCTCACAGCCGCCTGGGAGAATTAAAGACACTCCATGGCTCAGTCGTTACCCCTGCATTTATGCCGGTAGGTACGCAAGGCACAGTAAAGGCCATTTCACCAAAAGAACTGGAAGAATGCGGGGCAGAAATGATTCTTTCCAACGCCTACCATTTGTATTTAAGACCAGGTATAGAAATTATCCAGAAGATGGGAGGTCTGCATCAATTTATGTGCTGGCAGAGACCTATCCTTACGGATAGCGGTGGGTATCAGGTTTTTAGTCTGGCATTACTGCGAAAGGTAAATGATGAGGGCGTTGAGTTTCAATCACATATAGATGGCTTTAAGCATTTCTTAAGCCCAGAGACAGTCATTGAGATTCAAGAGGCCTTGGGTTCAGATATTATGATGCCTTTGGATGAGTGTGTGCATTATCCTACCACAAAAGATTATGCTGAGGTGGCGATGGAACGCACCCTAAGGTGGGCGAGGCGTTCGCTTTTAAAAAAGAAAGAAAATGGACAGTTACTTTTTGGAATTATTCAGGGAGCAACTTATTCTGATTTAAGAAAAGAGTCAATAAAAAAAACTACAGAATTAGATTTTGACGGTTATAGTATCGGAGGGGTTTCAGTGGGCGAGCCCGCTACCTTAAGAGAAGAGGTCATAGATTTAGTAAGCAATGCCTTACCACAAGAAAAGCCACGTTATCTTATGGGGCAAGGCACACCTTGCGATATAATAATGGCAGTGGAAAAGGGAATTGACCTATTTGATTGTGTGATCCCAACACGTTATGGTAGAAACGGTACTGCCTTTACTTCGCAGGGAAAATTGGTTGTGCGTAATGCTGCCTATTCTTCTGATTCGCAGCCGCTGGATAAAAATTGTTCTTGCTATGCTTGTAAGAATTTTAGTCGCGCTTATATAAGGCATCTGTTTAATGCGGAAGAAATTTTGGGCTTAAGATTGGTGTCTTTACATAATCTATATTTTTACTTAGAATTGATGCGAAAAATCCGCGACGCAATTAGGAATAATCGGTTTTTAGAGTTTAAAAAGATATTTTTAAGTAATTATCATGAGGATTGATGTTATTACCATATTCCCCAATATGTTTAAGGCCGTATTAAATGAGTCAATCATTAAACGGGCACAAGCCAAAAATAAAGTTAAGATTATAATTCATAACCTGAGAGATTATACTTTGGATAAACACCGTAAGGTAGATGACCGACCATTTGGGGGTGGCGCGGGAATGGTAATGAGTCCGGAACCGATATTCAGGGCGGTTGAGGCGATTCAAGCGAGGTGCAGGATAAAGGGTAAAGGATTGAGGATTATTTTGCTTACGCCGCAGGGTAAGCAGTTAGACCAGAAATTGGCCAAAAGATTGTCAAGATATAAAAATTTAATCCTTATCTGCGGACATTATGAAGGCATAGATGAAAGAGTCAGGCAGTATTTAGTAGATGAAGAAATCTCTATTGGCGATTATGTGCTTACGGGAGGAGAATTGCCCGCAATGGTCTTAATTGATAGTGTAGTAAGGCTTATCCCTGGAGTTTTAGGCAAAAGAAAATCATTGAAATCAGAGTCGTTTGAAGGTAATCTATTAGAATACCCCCAATATACCCGCCCGGCAAACTTTAGGGGGATGCATGTGCCGCCGATACTTTTATCGGGAAATCATCCGGCTATTGAGGTGTGGAGAAAAAAAGCGGCCTTAAAAAGGACAAAGGAAAGAAGGCCAGATTTATTTAAAAAATTATTGAAAAGGAAGTGAGGGAAATGAACAAAATCAAAATTATTGAGCAGTCTTATATGAAGAAGGAGATACCCGAATTTAAGGTAGGAGATACGGTACGGGTTTTGACGAGGATTCCGGAGGCAGATAAGGTAAGGTTACATCCTTTTGAAGGGATTGTCATTGCCCGATCAATGAAGGGCCTGCGTTCTACTTTTACCGTAAGAAAGGTTTCTTTTGGTGAAGGGATAGAAAAGGTATTTCCCCTTTATGCACCGAATATTGAAAAGATAGAGGTTATTCGTCCCGGGAAAGCCAAAAGGGCAAAACTCTACTATCTAAGGACAAAAGTAGGAAAACGGGCAACTAAGATAGAGTAGGAATAAAGATTTTAATTCCGATGCTCTATTATGAGCGTAGGTTAAAAAGTCAGGGTGTTGATATAATTATTGGCGTAGATGAAGCTGGTCGTGGTCCTTTAGCCGGTCCAGTAGTAGCAGCGGCGGTTTATTTAAAAAAGAATAATTTTAAACAACGCATTGATGATTCTAAAAAACTCACGCCTCTTCAGAGACAGAAGGCCTATCAGGAGATATTTTCTAATTCCTTATTTGGTATAGGAATTGTTAATGAAAAGATAATTGATAAATTAGGTATTTCTCTGGCCACCTCTAAAGCAATGAAAGAAGCAATAGAAAAAGTTATTGATAAATTGAAATTAAAAAACAAAAAGCGCATCCATATAATTGTAGATGGTTTTGTAGATTTAAAGGTAAAATATCCTTTTACTAATATCATCAAAGGCGATAGCCAATCTCTTACCATTGCCTGCGCTTCTATCCTGGCAAAAGTTACCCGGGATAGAATCATGTGTATGTACGATAAGGTATTTCCTCAATATAATTTTTCGCAACACAAAGGTTATCCTACTACTTCACATATTAAGGCGATAAAAAAATTTGGGCCTTCACCTATACAGCGGTTAACATTTTCTTATGCTTAAACACAATCAGAAATTAGCAAGATGGGGTGAACATTTAGCGCGGGACTTTTTAAAGGCAAAAAATTATAAGATCTTAGAGACGAATTTTCGGTGTCGTCTAGGTGAATTGGATATCATTGCCCAAGACAAAGACACAATCTGTTTTATTGAAGTAAAGACAAGAAGGACTGATAAGTTTGGCTCACCTTACGAAGCGGTGGATAGGAGTAAACAAAAAAAGATGTGTCAGGTTGCCTTGGTTTATCTAAAAAATAAAGGTTGGTTAGATAAGCCAGCACGTTTTGACGTTGTCTCCATAGCCGCTCAAGAAGCAAAGATAGGCCTGATCAAAAACGCCTTTGCATTAGATAACCACCATACTTATTAAATATGCTTTCTTCGTTAGAAATTGCCAGAAAGGCAAAAATAAAGCCCATTCTTGAAATTGCCAAGAAATTGGGCATTAGACAGCAGGAATTAAAGCTTTTTGGTAATTATATTGCCAAAGTAGACATTGAAATATTAGAAAGGATAAAACACCGGCCAAGAGGAAAATACATCTTAGTTACCGCCATCACTCCCACCCCTTTAGGTGAAGGAAAAACCGTCACTACCATCGGTTTGTCTATGGCCTTGAATAGATTAGGTAAACTTACCACAGCCTGTATCAGGCAGCCATCTTTAGGACCGGTATTTGGTATTAAAGGAGGAGCAGGAGGAGCAGGTTATGCCCAGGTCCTGCCAATGGAGGATTTTAATCTGCATTTTACCGGCGATATCCATGCCGTCGGATTGGCGCATAATCTTTGCGCCGCATTTTTAGATAATGTAATATTTCATGGAAATAAATTGAATATAAATCCGCAAAGTATTACCTGGCGTAGGGTTATAGATGTAAGCGACCGTTATCTGCGCCATATAAAGATTGGATTGGGTAGCGAGAAAGACGGGATTCCGCGTGAGAGTGGTTTTGATATCACGGTAGCATCGGAGTTAATGGCTATCCTTGCTTTATGCTCTGGCCTCAAAGATCTTCGCAAACGCATCTCCCGGATTGTTTTAGCAGATACTTATGATGGAAGGCCTATAACTTGCGAAGACATAAAAGCAGCAGGGGCGATGACCGTACTCTTAAAAGATGCAATAAAACCGAATCTTATCCAAACCATCGAAAACACGCCTTGTTTTGTGCACGCTGGTCCCTTTGCCAATATTGCGCACGGCAATAGTTCTATCTTGGCAGATGAGATTGCTTTGCGGCTCTCTAAATTCGTAGTTACAGAAGCAGGTTTTGGTGCGGATTGTGGTGCAGAAAAGTTTTTTGATATTAAATGTAGAACGAGCGGTCTTAAGCCGGATGCTGTGGTAATAGTGTGTTCTCTGCGGGCGCTTAAAGCCCACAGCGGGAGATTTAAGGTGGTTGCCGGAATGCCCCTCGATACTTGTTTAGAAAAAGAAGATATAAAGGCAATTGAAGAAGGGATTTGTAATTTAGAAAAACAAATAGAGAATATTTTGCTTTTTGGTCTTCCTTGTATTGTGGCGATAAATAGATTTTCTTGTGATACCGATAAAGAAATAAATTTTGTTATGGATAAAGCCAAGGAATATGGTGCATATGATGTCTGTGTAAGCACGGTTTGGGCAGAGGGTTCAAAGGGTGGAGTGGCTTTAGCCAAGAGCGTGATTAGGGCGGCAGACGAAAAAAGTAATTTTAAATTTCTCTATTCTTTAGATTTACCCATCAAAGAAAAAATTAAGATTATTGCTACCAAGATTTATGGCGCCCAGGATGTTTCTTATACGCCTTTGGCAGAAGAAAAAATCAGGCTTTATAACCAGCGGGGTTATGATAAGTTACCCATTTGTATGGCAAAGACGCACCTATCTTTATCACACGACCCACATCTTAAAGGCAGACCAAAAGACTTTATTCTGCCGATAAGGGATATCCGCGCCTCAGTGGGCGCAGGATTTTTATATCCTTTATGTGGCACCATACAGACCATGCCTGGGCTTCCCAGTTATCCCCGGGGCGAAGAGATAGACATTGATGCCGAGGGAAATATTGTGGGATTATCGTAATGTATTCTAATAGTTTTCTTAAGAAATATTTGGATGATTTGGCAGCAAAACTACCTGCACCTGGCGGCGGTTCTGCAGCGGCATTAGTAGGTGCTTTGGGTTGCGCCTTAGTGAGCATGGTCTGTAATTTTACTTTGGGAAAGGAAAAATATAAGGATGTTCAGGAAGATATCAAAGAAATTTTTCAGCAATCTGAGCAATTAAGAGAAGAACTCCTGGAGCTGATAGATTTAGATGTGGAGGCATATAAGAGTAAAGATATCAACCGCTGCCTGGATATTCCGAAAAGGATATGTGAATGTTGTCTTGAAGCCATACATTTATGTCCGGGCCTGGCAAAAAAGGGAAATTCTAATTTAGTCAGTGATGTGTGGTGTGCAGTAATTTTATTGGAGGCAGGATTTTTCAGTGCCTATGTAAATGTACTGATAAATCTAAAATTCTTGAAAGACAAAGAGAAAAAAGATAAGATATTTAGCAATTTCAAGCCCTTATTAAAAGAAGTATCTAGAATTAAAAAGCAGGTAGCAAAAGATGCCCGCAAAATTATTGGAAGGTAAGCCGATAGCAGAGAAAATAAAAGAGACGATAAGGCAAGATATTCAGGCCTTAAGTAAAACACCGGTTTTGGCGAGCATTCTTGTGGGTGATAATGCTGCAGCGCTTGCCTATGTAAAATCTCAGCAAAAAACTGCAGAGGCCTTAGGCATTGAGTATCGGCTGGAAAAATTAGAAAGTGGTATTTCCAAAGAGGGACTGATTGAATTTATTCAGAAATTAAATCAGGATAAATCTGTAAACGGCATTATCATCCAGATGCCACTACCCAGTCAGATAGATTACAAAAAAATCAGTCAGTTTATTTCTCCTGAGAAAGATATTGAAGGAGTAAATCCGGCAAATATGGGAAAGATTGTTTTTGGTCAGGCCAAGATTTTACCCTGTACGGCCGCAGCAGTAATGGAGTTATTAAAAGAAACAGGTCTAGATTTATACGGAAAAGAAGTGGTAGTAGTGGGGCATAGTGAGATTGTAGGAAAACCTTTGGCACTTTTACTCTTAGATAAATTCGCTACCATTAGCGTCTGCCATATTGGCACTTCTAAAGCCGAAAGATTAAAAGCGCATGTGAAGAGAGCCGAGGTTTTGATTGTGGCGGTAGGAAAGGCCGGTTTGATTAAAGGAGATTGGATTAAAAAGGGGGCAGTAGTGATTGATGTGGGCATAAATAGAGTGGCTGATAAAATTGTGGGTGATGTAGAGTTTGAAGCAGCGCAAAAGCGCGCCTCCTGGATTACGCCGGTTCCTGGAGGCGTAGGGCCACTTACTGTCACTATGCTGATGCGCAATTTAGTTGAGGCAGCAAAGTTACAAAAATGAAAACCAATATTTTAAGACCGTTTCTTTCTAACTTGAATGCCATCAATTACTTCTGACAGAACTGTCCCCCTGGGGACAGTTCTGTCGTAACTCTTTAAAAAGAAAGCATTTATTTAGAAACGGTCTTAAGGGATTCTAAGGGATTAAAATGACTTTTAAAGAAAAGATTCAGGCGGGGAAGTTTTTAGTGACTTCGGAGATTGGGCCGCCAAAAGGAATAGAGACCAAGACAATTTTGGAAGACGCCGAACTCATTCGCGGTCGCGTTGACGGTATTAATGTTACGGATTTACAGAGTTCGGTGATGCGTTTAGGTTCTTTAGCGGTATGCGCCTTATTAAAGCAAAAAGGCTTTGAGCCGATATATCAATTAACCTGCCGTGATAGAAACCGCCTGGCGCTGCAATCAGATTTACTTTCTGCCGCAG